>JAJFMS010000475.1 GCA_020696885.1 Armatimonadota bacterium
AACCCGCTGGGTGGCAACTGGACCGGCTGGTCGGAGAACATCCAGCCGTATGTCAAGAACCTCGGCGTCCTCCGCTGCCCCAGCGTCAACTGGAACGGCTCCGTCGTCGGAGACCAGGGCGGCTTTACCCACTACGGCGTCAACCAGCGCGTGGGTGGTGAGAACGGTGGTCACGCATTCACTGCCGGCGCCGGCAGCGCCCGGGCCCTGGCCGAGCTCTCGTTCCCGGCCTCGACGATCCACTTCTTCGACAATGAGCCGGGCTGCAACGATAACTGCCGTCCGAACGAGATCAACGGTGCCCACCCGGGTCAGTGGCTGGTCACCCGCGTCTACGCCAATCGGCACCAGACCGGCGCCAATTACGCCTTCTGCGATGGGCACGTGAAGTACCTGAAGGCTGAATCCCTGAACGGGACCAAGTCCGACCGGACCGGCTCCCTGGCCACGTTCTGGCCGAACTAGGTCGACCTCCCAAGCCCTCGGTATCGACCGACGGCTGACGGACCAGAAACAGCGACGGCGCTCCCGCGGGAACTCACCGCGGGAGCGCCGTCGTCTTTCCGCGTGGAGGGTCGCGGCAACTACCCCACGCGTCGAACTCCCCATGCCTGAAACCAGCGAACAGCCGGCAGCGAGAACGCCGGAGCAAGACTCCCCACCGCGCTCCGGCCGGCCGGCAGCCCCCGGGCGAGTTCGAAATCGTCGGCGTCTGCTGCCATTATTGGTGGGAGGCGCGCTCCTGATCGCCGGGGGCGTTGCGTTTCGCAGCCAGCAGCTACCCCGATTGGCAGCACAGCGCCGCCTGAACGCCACGGCCGACGAGTTAGCGGCGCTTCGCGCCCGGGCCGCCTCTAGTCCCAACGACGTAAGCGCCCGCTGGGCGGTGGCCTCCTGGCTGGGGGAGCATGGCCGCGCCGCAGAAGCGGAGACTGAATTGCGCGAGATCGTCGCGCTGGACGCGGGATACCGGCCGGCGTGGGAAGCGCTGGCGCAGGGCATGGTACTTCAGGGCCGCTTTCCCGACGCCCTGAAAGCCAACCAGGAGCTAATGCGCCGCTGGCCCGAGAGTGCCACCGGCTACGCCGGGGCCGCGGTCTGCTATCGCGCTACCAACGAGCTAAAGCGGGCGCTGGAGATGGCGCAAGCAGCCCTCAAGCGGTCCACCGATCTGGTGAACGCGCGGCTGATCGTGGGAGTACTGGCGCTGGACTATGCCCAACAGGCCGCGTCCGCGGAATCCCGGACGGCGGAGTACCAGCTCGCGGCCCGGATGCTGGAGCAGGTAGCCAAAGACCGGCCGGGCGTTCCGGACGTCTATTCCCGCCTCGGCCGCGCCTACCGGTCGCTTTTCCAGGAAGAGAAGGCCAGGTCCAACTTCCGGAAGGCGGTGGAGCTGGCGCCGGAATCCGCCGACGCGCAGGCGTACCTGGCCGAGATGGCCGAGGCCCACGGCGACGCGAAGGAAGCGCGCGCCGCAGTGGAGGCGCTCATCCGCTACCATCCGGAGGATCCGCGCGGGCACTACTGGCTGGGCACCACGCTCCTCCAATCATCCGAGAAAGAAGCGTTGAGCCAGGCCGCCGCGGCCCTGGGAGAAGCGGTGCGGTTGGAGCCCACCAACGTCCAGTACCGCGAGCGGCACGGCATCGCACTGCTCCGCGCGGGCCAACTGGCGGAAGCGCGAACGGCGTTCGAGCACGCCGCAGACCTGAACCCCAACCGCGCGTTTGCGCCGCAGCAGTTGGCCCTCGTCTATGCGCGGCTGGGTGAGGCGCAGTTGGCGCGCGTGGCCCAGGAAGACGCGGCCCGCCGTGCGAAGAACGAGGAGCACCTTTCCCTTCATCTGCTTCTGGGTGACCGCTACCGCGTGCTGGGCTGGAGCACCCAGGCTCGCGACGAGTACCGCGCCGTGCTGGCACGGGAACCGAAGAACGCCAAAGCGCTCGCCGGCCTGGAAGCGCTCGCCCGCACTCCCCACGAACACGTAGCGCCATGACCCGCGGTGTCCGGTTGCTGCCGCTGGCCGGCACCCTCCTGCTCGGGCTTGCCGGCTGCCACTCGGCCCCGCGTCTTCCGGCAGCGCCGACCGCTGCCCCCGTGAGCCCTACGTCGGCCCGCGCTCGCTTCACGGACGTTACGGAGGCGAGCGGTCTCTCCTTCATCCAATCGCACGGAGGCTGCGGCAAGGTCTATTTCCCCGAGCAGCTTACCGGCGGGTGCGGGCTGGTGGACGTGGACGGCGACGGCGATCTGGACGCCTTCTTTCCGGTGCCGCGCCCGCTGGGAGCCTGTGCGCCCGATCCTTCGCAGCGTGACCGGCTCTTCCTCAATGACGGCACGGGCCGGTTCGCACCCGCCCCAGACGGCTCCGTTCCCGCGGGCGGCTTCTCCATCGGGGTGGCCGCCGGCGATTATGACCGGGATGGGGACCAGGACCTTTACATCCCGGGCTATCGCACCGGTCGCCTGCTGCGGAACGACGGCACGGGCCGCTTCCAGGACGTGACGGCGGCCGCGGGCTTCGGGAAGCCCGGGTTCGGCGTGAGCGCCGCCTGGGGTGACTATGACCAGGACGGATTGCTGGACCTGTTCGTGGTGAACCACCTCCAGTATTCGCCCGAAGCGGACGTGCCGTGCGTGTCGCCTTCCGGACACCGGGACTACTGCCTGCCCAGCCTCTACGCCGGGGAGACCGATCGGCTCTACCGCAACCTGGGAGGGGGGCGGTTTCAGGACGTAACCGCCAGTACCGGCGTGGCGGGCGCCGGAGGCAAGGGGCTCGGCGTCGCTGCGGCGGACCTGGATGGCGACGGCTGGGTAGACTTCTTCGTGGCGAACGACATGACCGCGAACGCCTGCTTCATGAACCTACAGAAGGGCCGGTTTGAGGACGCCGCCACGCGAGCCGGGATCGCCGTCGGGCCGGACGGAACCTACCTTTCCAGCATGGGGATCGCCCTCGGGGACGTGGAAGAGGATGGGGACCTGGACCTCTCCATCACCACGTTCGCCAACGAGCCGTTCCCGCTCTACCGCAACGACGGGCAGTTCTTCACGGATGTCGGCGTGGAGACCGGCGTCGCCGCGGCCACCCGCCCGTCGTTGGGCTGGGGCGCCCTGTTCCTGGATGCGGACAACGACGGCGACCTGGACCTCTTCTACGCCAACGGTCACATCGCCCGGTACGTGAAGGAGCGCTACCCGGAGCAGACCTTCGAACAGGCGAATCTACTCCTGCTGAACGACGGCGCCGGGCGGTTCGCCCCGGACGCTGCAGCCCTGCCTGCCGACGATGTCCGCTCCCATCGCGGCGCGGCAGTGGGAGACGTGGACGGAGACGGTGACCTCGACGTGCTGGTCAGCTCCTTCAACGGCCGTCCCACCCTCCTCCGCAACGACTCCGCTCCGGGAGCCTGGCTGCGCCTACAATTGACCGATAAGCAGGGCGGGGTGTCGCCGATCGGCGCGAAGGTCTCGGTGACGGTCGGCGGCCGGACGCGGGTCCGCTCGATCCTCGGAGGCGGGAGCTACGCCTCGCAGAGCGAGTACGCGCTCCACTTCGGTCTCGCCGGGGCGACTGCCGCAGAGAAGGTGGTGGTTCGGTGGCCGGACGGCCAGGAGCAGGTGCTCACGCAGGTACCGGCCAACCAGGTGCTCAAGCTGCGTCAACCGTGATCGGTTTGCACCCCCCCAAGCTCTCTCCCAACCACCCGTACGTTCGACGTCTCTCTCGCTAGCCGTTAACTGGGGTCTTTCGTGAAGTCCGCCTCTGTCCAGGCCCGCTGGCTCCTCGCTCTCGTCGCAGTTGTGGCGATCGTCGCCGCACTTGCCGTCCGCGAGCGGTTCTCCCGCCCGGAGAGCGCCACCCCCGCGGCCGTGCTGCAGCGACAGACGCAGCGCCTGGAACGGGCGCCCCGGGCGGCCCTGGAGGCGTATCAGCGCGGACTCGCCGCCTGCGAGGCGCAGGACTTCGTCGCCGGGGTCATGGCCCTGGAAGCTGCAGCCGCCGAGGCGCCGGACTATGCCCTCATCCAGCACAACCTGGGGGTGGCTCGCGCCGGAGCCGGCCTCCGCCGCGACGCGCGCGCGGCGTTCGAGCGGGCCCTGCGCCTGGAGCCGGCGCTGGCCGAGGCGTGGCTGCGGATCGGGCTTCTCCAGGTGGATGCCCAGGAGTACCCGCCGGCCGAGGTATCCCTGACCCGCGCGCTGTCCCTTGACCCCAATCTGGAGCAGGCCCGGCTCCTCCTCGGGCATGTGGCGCTGCTCCGCGGCGACCTCCCCCGAGCGGAGGCGCTCGCTCGCGAAGCCGTCCAGCGGCAGCCCGAGTCGTTCGCGGCGGTGATGTCGCTGGGAGACGTGCTCAGTCGCACCCCGGAGGCTTCCGGCCAGACCCAGGCGCTGGAGCGGTTCCGGGAGGCGGTCGAGCTCTCCACGGACGCCACCGATCCGGAGGGCCTTGCCCACCGCCGCCGGGGAGAGCTGGCGCTGCGCCTCCGTCACGCGGACGAAGCAGTGGCGTCGCTGCAGATCGCAGCCCGCAAGGCCCCGCTGAACCCGACGAGCTGGTACCTTCTGGCCCAGGCGCTCCGTGCCTCCGGGGACAGCAAGCGCGCGGCGGAAGCCTCCCGGCGAGCCCAGCAGGTCCTCGCGTGGGCCAGTGAGGTGAACTCGCTCACGGAGCAACTGGGGCAGCAGCCCGGGGTGGCGCAGCTCTACGTCCGGCTGGGGAAAGTGGAGGCGCAGCGCGGCCGGACCGCCGCCGCGATCTCGGCCTACCGCGCCGGGCTGTCGCGCGATCCGAGTGATGCCGCCGCTAAACGAGCGCTGGCCGCCCTGGAACGGTCTGCCGGGAAGACTCCATGAAAAACCACACGCGGCTCCTCTCCGTCGCCGGTCTGCTCCTGCTTCCGCTGCTGGCCGGCTGTCCTCCCCGGAAGAGTGCGCCTTCAGCGGCGCCGCCACCAGTGTTCCAGTTCGTCGACGCCACCAGTACTGCGGGAATCCGGTTCACCCACCGGGCCGGCGCCGCCCGCCCGCTCGATATCGTGGAGACCACCGGCAGCGGCCTGGCGTGGATCGACTACGACCGGGACGGCGACCTGGACCTCTACTGCATCCGGGGCAACGCGAAGCCGGATGAATCCGACGCCCTCTATCGCAATCAGGGTGGAGGGAAGTTCGAGGACGTCACGGCGCAGGCGGGGATCCGACCCGGCGGCTACGGCATGGGCTGCGCCGCCGCGGACTACGACGGGGACGGCTGGGTGGACCTGTACGTTACCCGGTACGGCCCGAACGCTCTCTACCGGAACCGCGGAGACGGCACCTTCGAGGAAGTGGCGCAGCGAGCCGGAGTGCGCGGCCGGGAAGGGGGACCAGCGCCGGAATGGAGCCTCGGAGCGGTCTGGTTCGACGCGGACGGGGATGCGGACCTGGACCTGTACGTGACGCACTACCTGGAATTCGGCCCGAAGTCGCTCCGCCACTGCCGGTTCGGGGAGGCGCTGGCCACCTGCAACCCGCACCACTACAACGCGCAGCCGGATCGCTTCTACCGCAACAACGGAAACGGCACGTTCTCCGACGCCACGGCAGCCAGCGGCTTCCAGGTGGCAGAGCCGGGGCGCGGTATGGCTGCTCTTGCCTTCCGTCCGGTCTCGGGTGGCCCGCAGGCCCTCTACGTGGCCAACGATACGACCCAGAACTTCCTCTTCGTGCGGCAGAAGGACGGGAAGTACCGGGATGAAGCGTTCGACCGCGGCTGCGCCCTCAACGCCTCCGGCTCCCAGCTCGGCAGTATGGGGCTGGACAGCGGCGACACCGACGGCGACGGCCTGCCGGACCTGCTGGTGGGCACCTTCCAGCACCAGGCCAAGCCGCTGTTCCGAAACCTGGGCGCAACCGGCTTCGAGGACGTGAGCGACCGCGTGGGCCTGGGCGTGCAAACCTGGAACGTCCTCACCTTCGGCTGCGGGATGCTGGACGCAGACTTGGATGGCGACCTGGACGTGGTCTTCGCCAACGGCCATGTGCAGGACACCGTCGCCGAGTTCGATCGCTCCGCCACCTACGCCCAGCGCTCGCAGCTCTTCCGCAACACCGGGGGGCGGTTCGAGGACGTGACCGGCCTTTCCGGCCCGGCGTTCCAGCAGCTCCTGGTGGCGCGCGGCCTGGCATTCGGG
>JAJFMS010000476.1 GCA_020696885.1 Armatimonadota bacterium
CAGGAGAGTTTTGGACAGGATCACAGGATCTTGCCGATTGGATCGACAGGTAGCCGACCGCCTGTCGATCGATCTAGAAACTTCTCCGCATCCTCTCTGCGTTCTCTGCGTCTCTGCGGTTAACTCCCTGCACCGCCGTCTCAGCCGAGGTTTCGCTCCAGGCACGCGTGCACCGAGTGCTGGCGGAACGGCTTCAGGATGAAATCGACCGCCCCCATCGTCATCGCCTCCATCAGGAGGCCCTGCTGGCTGGTGGGCGCGGTGGCGAAGATGCTGACGGACGGGTCCATCTGCCGCATCCGTTTGATGGCCACGAGCGCGTCGGTCGTGCCGGGTAGGGTGACGTCGATGATCACCACGTCCGGCCGGAGGGTCTCGTACTTCATCAGCACGTCGTCCGTGTTGCGGCACTCGCCGACCACGGCGCACCCGGTATGGCGCAAGAACTCTCGCAGTTCCTGGCGCGGCGGGCTCTGATCGTCGGCGATGAGTACCTGTCGGTTGATGTAGAGCATGGGCGTGCTGACGCGGCGCGTGCGTCCCTCACCATTGATTATCGGCAGCGGCCTGCCCCCCGGCAACCGGTCGAGCCTACCGTTCCAGGGTCAGCCCCTGGTGGGTGTGCTCCAGGCCCCGGACATCTCGTAATGCGTAATCCGTGATGCGTAAAGAAACCACCTCGGTGCGAGGACCCTTACGCATCACGCAGCACGCATTACGCGCTCTCGGGCAGTCCGCGCCCGTCAGCAATGCTCGCGCGCCCGGATCGTGGATGCGTCCGGCCCCGGCTCGCCAGAGAGGATGATGCGCTCCGCAGGGCCAACATGACAGCAGGCGGACTATCAGCTATCGGTCTCCAGGTGTAACCGATAGCGGTCGGGGGTAGACCCTCTTTGCGGTTGCACCGCAAGCGCCGGGTGAGGCGGGGATTTCACTGGCAGTCCCCGCCCGCGATAGCTCCCAACCTCCGCGCAGGGCGCTTCCCCAACATCACCATGCCGACTCGCCCGTTATTTCCAAGGCGTTTTCGCCGCGCCCTCCGGCGCACCTGGATCTGGTGCGGCGCCGTGGTTGTAGTGCCCGGCTTCGCGTTCATGACGTTCCGGCCACATCTCCCCGTCGTGGGTTCGCCGGCGCCGCGCCTCAAGCGCGCCGGCGCCGCGGTGCCTCCTGCCGCAACGACCCCGCCGGACTCCGTGGAACCCGTGGAAGCCGCCGAACCGGCGATCCCCACGCAGGCGACCCCGGACCTGATGGCGCGGCTCCAGGCCCAGTTGCAGGACGAGGTAGACCACGCGCCGGCCCGCAGCGCGGCGGTTTACGTGCAGGACATCGGCAGCGGCCTCACGGCGGCGGCGAATCCGGACCGGCAGTTCCTGGCAGCCAGCCTGATCAAGCTTCCGGTGATGGGCGCCACCTACGAGCGATGGGAAGACCATCCGAAAGAGAAGACCCGACTTTCCAAGACCTGGATGGAGTGGATGATTACGGTAAGTGACAACGGGAGCACGGACCGGTTGATCGATCTGGTGAAAGGCCCGGAGGTGGTGACCCGGTTCTGCTCGGAGCGCGGCTGGGAGACGCTCAAGGTCCGTCACGCCATCAACAACCACCGCGGCCGGCGGGGGATCAACGTTTGCACCGCCGAGGAGATGGGCGAGCTCCTCGCCACCCTGGACCGCCGCAAGCTGGTCTCCCCGGAAGCGGATGAGGAGATGTGGCAGGTGCTCTGCCGCTCCAAGAAGCTGCTCCGGATCCCCGCCGGCGTACCGGACGCCCCAGGAATCCAGGTGGGGAACAAAACCGGCACCCTCTCCAACGCCCTCCACGACTCCGCGATCGTGCGCACGCCCCGCACCCACTACGCACTCTGCATCCTGCTCTCCGGCCAGCGCGGGGAGGCCTCCGGCAACCGGTTCTGCCGCGACGTGTCCCGCCTGGTTTTCGATGCGCTGCACGGCCCGCTGGAACCGCGGCAGAGTGTGGCGCAGGGGGGTTAGTTCGGGATAACTTCAGGAGTGTCGCTACGTCTATACTCCTGAATGCGCTGGATCTACCCAATACTGATTCTCTCTGCCGTGGGCGGCGTCTGGGCCTGGGCGCGTCACGGCTCCCGGCCGGCCGTGCGTGCGCCGGATCTCGTGTTCGGCGAGCCGGGAGAGCACGACGGGCAGCTCCACATGCCCCGGGAAGTAGCCTTCTCGCCCAATGGGGCGGAGGTCTACCTTCTGGACCGCTCCCAGCGCTTGCAGGTGTTCGATCGCCAGGGGCGCTTCCTCCGGCTCTGGGCCACGCCGCATTGCCCGATCGGCAATCCGCGCGGCCTGGCGGTGGACCCTCAGGGCCGAATTTTCGTGGCGGATACCCATAACAGCCAGGTTCTCGTCTATTCCCCAGAGGGGAAGCTGCTGCGCAAGTGGGGTCGGCGCGGCAAGAAGCCCGGCGAGTTCATCTGCGTAACGGACGTGACCGTGGACAGCACCGGCTGCATCTGGACGTGCGAGTACGGGGAGTTCAACGACCGGATCCAGAAGTTCGACCCGGACGGGAAACCGCTGTTGAGCGTGGGTACCTTCGGGACCGCTCCGGTGGAGTTTAGCCGGCCGCAGGGAATCACGGTGGATAAGCGGGACTATGTGTACGTGGCCGATGCCGTGAACCACCGGATCCAGGTGTTCACTCCCGCCGGCAAGCTGGACCGGATCCTGGGTGAGGTCGGCACGGCGCCCGGGAAGCTGCGCTATCCCTACGATCTGTCGTTGGACCGTAAAGGGCGCCTCTACATCGCGGAGTACGGAAACAGCCGGGTCTCGATCTTCGAGCCGGATGGGAAGTTCATCACCAGCTTTGGCGGCTCGGGCCGGTCCCGGGGGGAGTTCAGTCACCCCTGGGGCGTGACCGTGGCGAGCGATGGGGAGATCTTTGTAGCCGACACCATGAACTATCGCGTTCAGTTGTTCCCTCCTCTAGACGCAGCCGCTGCGGAAACCAGGCGGGCCTCCACTTCCGGTCCCTGATCTCCACCCTATGCCGCTGCTATCGTTCTCGCATCCGTGGTACCTCCTGCTCCTGCCGCTTCTGGTGGTGGGGGCGGTCTACGTGGCTCGGCTGAGCCTGGCGGGTCTCGCGGAGAGCCGGGCACGCTGGTCGCTAGGTCTGCGGATCGGGATCCTGCTCTGCGCGGTGCTGGCCCTCGCCGGTCTCCAGATCCGCCGTCCGGCGAAGAAACTCGCCGTGCTGTTCCTGCTGGATCAGTCGGACAGCATGCCGCCGGAGCAGAAGCGCCTGGCGCTGGACTACCTGAACCAGACGGCCCGCAAGATGGGCGCGAACGACGTGGGCGGCGTGCTGGTGTTCGGCGGCGACGCGTACCTGGAGCTGGAGCCTCGGGCGCAGATGAGCCTGAAGCAGATCCACAGCCAGGTGCCCCGGGACTACACCAACCTCGCCGGCTCTATCCGCCTAGCCCTGGCCGCGCTGCCGGAAGACGCCCAGAAGCGGATCGTGGTGGTCTCGGACGGCAACGAGAACCTCGGCAACGCCGCGCAAGAGGCCGGCGCCGCCTCCTCCGCGCAGGTGCAGATCGACGCCGTGCCGGTGAGCTACCAGTACGCCCACGAGGCGCTGCTGGAGAAGATGGTCGTCCCCAGCGAGGTGAAGGTCGGGGAGCCGTTCGAGGTGCGGATCATCGCGCGGAGCACGGAGCCGGCGCCCGCCGTGATCCGCCTCCTGCGCAACGGAGAGCTGATCGCGCAGCAGTCGGTGGACCTGCTGAAAGGCCCTAACGTCATCAACTTCCAGCAGTCGCTGGACAAAGCCCACTTCTACACCTACGAGGCGGTGATCGAGACCGCGATCGATCAGCTTCCGGACAATAACCGGGCGCTGGGGTTTACGCTGGTCAAGGGCAAGCCCCGGGTGCTGATCGTGGAGAGCAACCCGGCCGACGCGCGGTACCTGGCCAGCGCGCTGGACGGGCAGCAGCTCGAGGTGGACGTACGCCAGCCCGGCCGGCTTCCAGCCACCCTCGCGGAGTTCCAGTCGTACGACAGCGTGGTGCTGTCCAACGTCGGCGCCTTCCAGTTCACCGTGGAGCAGATGAAGGCGATCCGGAGCAGCGTCCGGGACCTGGGCACCGGCCTCGTCATGATCGGCGGCGAGAACAGCTTCGGCCCGGGCGCCTACCGCGGCACGCCGATCGAAGAAGCGCTGCCGGTGGACATGGAGGTCAAGAAGCACAAGGTGATGCCGGTGGGCGCCGTGGCGATGGTGCTCCACACCTGCGAGTTTCCGGACGGCAACCGGTGGGCGCGGGAGACGGCGGCGGCGGTGGTGGACGTGCTGGGCGCCCGGGACAAAGTGGGTGTGCTGCTATTCGACACCGGCGAGCGCTGGGGCATCCCGATGCAGCCGGCGGCCAATAAAGAGCGGATC
>JAJFMS010000477.1 GCA_020696885.1 Armatimonadota bacterium
GCCCGAGCGATCACGGACGGAAAGACCCGCGACCGTTCCCCCGCCTTTTCCCCAGACGGGAAGATGCTCGCCTATCAGAGCACGAGCGACCTCGGCCTCGACTCCATCATGGTGGTTCCGGTGGACGGTGGTCGCGAGGCCCGGACGCTGGCCGTGGGTAGCCAGCCGCAGTGGTCGCGGGACGGACGGAGCATCCTCTTCTCCCGCCGGCAACTGAACGACTACCTCCTCTACGTAATCCGCGCGGATGGCAGTCAGAAGGACGAAGGCCTGAAGCCGCTCACCAAGGGTCAGATCGGCCGGTGGTCGCCGGACGGCAAGCAACTGGCGGTGGTCGCGCCGGTGATCACGGACGGCCAGGACCGCTGGCAGATCCAGGTGATGCTGGCAGATGCGCTGCAGCCGCGGTTCACCATGACGCTGCCGGAGGCTTACGGGCAGGTGATCTCCCTGGAATGGTCCCCCACCAGCGAGGCACTGCTCTTCTCGGTCTCCCGCCAGGAGCGGTACGACCTGTATGCGCTCGATCTGAAGTCGCCCGAGCCCCGGCGCGTGCCCCCGGCGACCGGTATCGGCGCCGCCGCTCCGAACCCGGCCTATGGAGCGTGGTCTCCCACGGGAGCCGAGATCCTGTTCCGCTCGATGGGCGATCCGTCCGGCGGGGGCAACTCGTTCAACCGCCTCCAGGTGGTAAAGGCGGACGGCTCCGCGCTCCGGACCGTCTGGGAGCCGACGGATAAAGCCCAGCGCATCCTGGGTACCGCCTGGCAGTGGCCGAAGGTTGAGCTTGCCGTGGCCAAGCCGGCGGCGCCGGCCCCTGCTCCACCCGCCATCGTGCCGCCCGCACCGCCAACGGTCCCCGCCGTGGAGCCGATGCCCCAGACGGTGACGATGAAGGTCCCTGGCCCGCCCAAGAAGGTCCACGCGGAGAAGCTGTTCGTGGTGGACAAGCCGCGGTCGCCGGTATCGGTGCCGATCGCAGCCCCCAGCGACGGGGACTTCACCATCAGCATCCCGATCAAGCCGGCAAAGACCTGGGCCGGGCGGCGCCAGGGCATCGGGATCACGCTGGAGATGGAGGACGGCAGCCTCTACCGCGGCACCGTAATCCAGAGCGGCGCCCCCTGGGCCACGATCCAGGGCCGACCCAAAGGCGGGAAAGTGCGGCTGATCGACGGCAAGCAGCTCGCTCCCACGGCCGGTGCTGGATTCGCCGGTGAAGCGCGCCTTCGTAACCCTCGAGAACTTCGACGTCGGCAAGGCCTACTTCCCGCTAGGGAATGTGTACTACCAGCCGATGGTGGTGGGAGAGGCACTGGGCAATGGGAAGTAGGCCGGGGGCAGAGAACGAGTAAGAGTAAGAGTAAGATTCAGGGCGCAGACCAATGTGGCCGCCCTCTTACCCTGGCCGAACACCTGAACACCTGAACACCTGAACACCTGAACACCCCTACGCGGTGCTTCCCGCCAGGTGACCCATCTGCCGCCGGTACATCTGGGCGTAGAGGCCATCGCGGGCGAGGAGCTCGTCGTGGGTGCCTTCCTCTACGATCCGGCCCGCATCCAGGGCGATGATCCGGTCGGCGCCGCGGACGATGGAGAGCCGGTGGCTGATGATGAAGGTGGTGCGATTGCGCATCAGCCGCTCCAGCGCCTGCTGGATGATCCACTCGGATTCCGGCTCCACGGCGGAGGTCGCTTCGTCCAGGATGAGGATGCGCGGGTCGGCCAGGAAGGCGCGCGCAATGCTGATGCGCTGCCGCTGCCCGCCGGAGAGCTTCACGCCGCGCTCCCCGATCTGCGTCTCCCACCCGTCCGGCAGCTCTTTTTCGATGAAGTCGAGCGCGTTGGCGGCTGCCGCAGCGGTGCGCGCGTCTTCCAGCGTGGCGTCGGGACGGGCGTAGCGCACGTTGTCCAGCACGGTGCCGCTGAAGAGGAACGTTTCCTGGATCACCATCGCGAGGTGCCGCCGCAGGCTCTCCTGGGTGACCTCCCGCACGTCGACCCCGTCCACGCGCATTGTCCCCTGCTGCGGGTCCCAGAATCGCGGGATCAGGTTGAGCAGCGTGCTCTTCCCGGCGCCGCTGCTGCCCACCAGCGCCACCACCTCACCCGGCTGCACGTCCAGGTCGATCCCCTGGAGCACCGGCCGCTCCGCGTAGGCGAAGTGGACGTTCTCGAAGGTGACGCGGCCGCTGACCGCATCGAGCACTCGCGCGCCGGGTGCGTTCTCGATGGACACCGGCTCGTCGAGGATCTCGAAGACCCGGGTGGCGGCGGCGTGCCCGCGCTGAAGGAGGTCGTTGATCTGCGCGAGCTGGCTGACCGGCGCGTAGAGCTGCCACCAGTAGCCACGGTAAGCCACCAGGCCGCCCACGGTGAACCGGCCGTTCAGGATCAGCCAGGCACCCACGCCCACCGCCAGCACGTTGCTGATGAATCCCACGAACTGCGACAGCGGGAAGAACACGGTGCGCGCGTTGACCGCCTCGAACTGGACCTGCCGGTACTGGTCGGTGGTCTTGCCGAAGCGCTCCGCCTCGGCCTGCTCCTTGGCGAACGCCTTCACCACCATCATCCCCACCAGGTTCTCCTGGAGGCGCGCGCTCACGTCGCCCAGCCGGTCCCGCGCGCCGCGGTACATCCGCTTTACGCGGGTGTTGAAGACCCGGACCAGGAAATAGACCACCACGATCGGCGCGATGGTGATGGAGCCCAGCAGCGGGCTGAGCACCACCAGTGAGCCGGCCACGATCAGGAAGCTGTAGAGATTGGAGAGGATCGACTCCGTGCCGTTCACCGCGACGTCCTGCAGCACGTCCACGTCCCCGATGGCCCGGGAGGTGAGGTCGCCGGTGCGGTGCTCGTGGAGGTACTGGAGCGACTGCGACTGCAGCTTGCGATACACCTCGTTGCGGAGGTCCCGTACGAAGCACTGCCCCACCTTCTCCAACAAGTTGGAGCGGACCGCGTTGAGCACCGCGGCGATGAAGTGCACGCCGATCATGACCCCGAGCGCCGGCAGCAGCAAACGAGGCTGCCGGGCCAGGACCACCTCATCGACGATGTACTTCCAGATCCAGGGGTGAACCAGGGAGAGCGGCGTGGCCACGAAGAGACAGAGGAGCCCGAGGGCCACACGCCAGCGATAGGGTCGTAGGTAGTGAAGAATTCGGAGATAAGACTGCATGCCGCGTGCATGTTACCGGGCAGGGCTCCCCGGCGCTACGTGCAGTAACTTTGATCGCCAATTCCTCGTTGGAAGTCGTGGTCGAGTCCGCGACGACGACACGACGATTGAGTAGCTTCGTTTCGTAGGATAATAGGCCGGATGTCTGGCCGCACCGTATGGCACGCGCAGTCTCATCACCCTCCCCGACCAACCCCAAGCGAGCTCCCGCCCAGAGCGCGCCGCCCGCGGCCACGTCCGGCTTCCGGGGGCGAGCACAAGAGCGCGCGCTGCTGCTCTGGAACGTGCCGCTCCTGCTCTTTGCGGCAGCAGGGGTGGCGCTGGCCCAGCCGAATCCCCAGGCGGCCTTTAGCGGCGCGCTCACGGCCATCGCCACGCCATGGCTGATCTGCCTGGGACTGCATCTGCTGCTCTGCGTGACGCGGTTCGACGGCGACGTGATGATCCTACCGCTGCTCTGCTTGATCCTCACGATCGGCGCGACCTACCACCTGGACATGCGGGGCCCGTCCTCGCCCGGAATAACACCTGGGCCCTACACCACGGCCGTGCTGGTGGGGATGTCGGTGCTGGCTGTGGTCACGGCCGGAGGGCGCTGGTTCCGGCGGCTGAGCATCTTCTTCGAGGAGCGCGTCTGGTGGAAGGTCGCCGGCGACCGCCCCTACTACGACTCGATCCCGTTCCACTTCCTGCTGGTAGGGCTGATGGTGCTGTTGGCGGTGCTCCTGATGTTCAAAGGCGTCCGCTCCACCGGCGACGCGCTGATCCAGGTGACACTGCCGGGCGGCTTCAGCTTCACGCCGAGCGAGCTGATCCGGCTGGCGGTAGCGTTCTTCCTGGCGGACTATCTGGGCCGCAACAGCCGCGTGCTCCGTAACCTGCGCGAGCCGGTCGGCCGGGTCTGGCCGTTCAACCGCATCCGACTGGAGCCGCGGGTAGAGTTGACCGTACTGCTCACCACGGTGATGCTGTACTGCTTCTTCTTCTACGCGTTCCGCGATTTCGGCCCCGCCGCGGTGATTATCGTGCTCACGCTGGCGTGCCTCTATGCCTCCACCGGCCGATGGCTGACCCCGCTGGCGTTAGGCATCGGCATCGCGCTGGCGATCGCGATCCCCACCTGGAAGAACCTGGCGTTCCACACCTTCCGCAACCGCGCGGCGATGTGGATGGATCCGTGGCACACCCACTTCGCGAACGGTGACCACCAGGCACGCATCCTCTGGTCGATCTCCTCGGGCGGCTGGTTCGGGATGGGTGTGGGCACCCAGAACCTCCCGCAAACGCTACCACTCGCCCGCAACGACGCGGCGTTCGCGGGGATCGCGGCGTCCATGGGGATGTGGACCGCCCTGGGCCTCCTGGCCGTCTTCGCGGCGCTTACCTGGCGCGGTATGGTGGCCGCACGCCAGGCGCCCACCGACCGGATGCGGCTGCTCGGCTTCTCTCTCACCGCGCTCCTCGCGTTTCAGGCGATCTGGATTTGCGGCGCGATGGTGCGCATCTTCCCGTTTACCGGGATCAACCTGCCATTCATCAGCACCGGTCTCACCAGTATGATCGCCTCGTCCCTGGCGCTGGGGACGATCTGGAACGTCTCGCGCTCGCGAAGCGCCCGGCCGGACGCCACCGAGGCAACGCCCGAAGTGCTGCGGGGCGTTACGCGCCTGGGGGTGCCGGTCACCGCAGGGTTCTTGCTGCCGGCTGCCGGGCTCATCCTGTACGGCTGCCCCTGGTTCCTGGGCGACCGGGTGCTGATGGCCTCCGCCACCGGCGTCAACCGGGAGCGCAGTCGCACCTCGTTTGCGAACCCATACCTGGAGCGGTTCCGACGGCAGTTCCCGCGCGGGCGCGTGTTCAGCGCGGACGGAAAGCTCCTGGCCGTCTCCAACCCCAGCCCCCAGGAGATCGCCGCCATCGCGGAGATCTCCCCCTCCTTCGCGCGGAAGGTGGAGCAGAGCGAGCGGAACGGCGCCGAAGGGGAGCGCTACTACCCACTGGGCGCCTCCGCGGCACAGCTCATCGGCTGGACGCCGCAGGGCAGGTTCAGTGCGCAGCAGGGCAGCGTGGAGTCCGCCTGGGACCCGCTCCTGCGCGGCTATCAGCCGAAGGACCTGCCATTCCTGTTTCGCACCCGGCACAACCCGATCGTCCGTCCCCCGGTGCCGCAGGATCTCCAGCTCACCATCCGCTCGGACCTCCAGCAGTTCGCCACCCGTCGTCTCGCGGCGGCGGTGAAGGAATGGGACGGCGCCGGTGGGGCGCTGGTGGTGTACGACGTGAACACCGGCGACGTGCTGGCCGGCGCCACCGCGCCGAGCTTCGATCCGAACGGGCTGA
>JAJFMS010000478.1 GCA_020696885.1 Armatimonadota bacterium
GGTTGAGCACGCGCCAATCGTCCGGAGTCTGCGCGTCCAGCAGGTGCGCCTTCGCTTCGGCGTAGGCCTCCACCGTGTAGTGACGGTTCAGGTGGTCCGCGGTGATGTTAGTAATGATCCCCACGCGCGGCCGGAATTGCTGCACCCACTCGAGCTGGAAGCTGCTGATCTCGGCAACGATCCACGCGTCCGCCGGCAGCGTCGCCGCCGCCTGGATCAGGGGCACCTGGAAGCCGCCCGCTAGAGTGTTGCCGGCCACCTGCACCTGCCGGCCCGCGGCCCGCAGGATGTCGGCGGTCATCATCACGGTGGTGGTCTTCCCGTTGGTGCCGGTGATCGCGATGATCGGCGCCGCCGCGATCCGGTAGGCCACCTCGATCTCGGAGAGCACCGGGGTGCCGCGGCGAACGGCGTCCAGCAGCACCGGTGCGTCCGCCCACACCCCCGGGCTCGGCACAATCAGGTCGCACTCCTCGATGCCGGGATAGCCGGCACTCCCCGCAACCAGCTCAGCGACGCCGTTTAGCTCTGCGGGCACCGGACCCAGGTCGGCGGCGGGACGCTCGTCGTACACGCGCACCCGCGCACCGAGCCGCGACAGCACGGGGGCCGCCGCCCGGCCGGTGGCCGCGGCGCCGATGATAGCGATCAGTTTTCCTGCGAACTCGGACATGTTCGGGTGTTGGGCCTTGGGTGTTAGATGTTGGGAGGGGCGCTTCGCGGGTGTTCGGTGTCGGGAGCATTGGGCTACACGGCCCTGCTGGCTCGAGGCGGGTATCCCGTCCGGAGGACGACTGGCCGTAGGCCGCCCAGCGAGGTGATTTTCAATCCCTCGCGTCGGGCTTGCACCCGTACGCGTTAAAACTATCGATCCCTGGGCCAGGGCTCCGTTACCGGTAGAAGACGATCAGCAGCGCCGTCAGGGCGAAGAGCGCGCTGGCAATGCCGAACCGGGCGACGATACGGGTCTCCGGCAATTCACACAGCTCGAAGTGGTGGTGGAGCGGGGACATCTTGAAGATCCGCTTCTTGGTCAGCTTGAAGGAGAGCACCTGGAGGATCACCGAGAACATCTCGATGAGCGGGATCCCCGTAATTACCAGCAGCACCCACTCCTGATGCAGCGCGATCGCCGCTGCGGTAAGGCCGCCGCCGATGGCCAGCGAGCCGGTATCGCCCATGAACACCTGCGCGGGGTGGGCGTTGTACCAGAGGTACCCGATGGTAGCGCCGGCGAAGGCGGCGCAGAAGACCACGAGCCCGTAATCCGTGGCCGCGCCGAGACCGGTGACTACCGGGGAGAACGCGCCGATTACTCCCAGCGCCACCCAGGACGGCAGGGTCACGCCCGCTGCCAGGCCGTCCAGGCCGTCCGTCAGGTTGACGGCGTTGGAAAGGCCCACCATCAGGAACACGTACCACACGGACAGCAGCAGCCGGGGGGCGGTGAACAGCGGAGCGTCCCAGGCGGCGCGCGTCGGGTCCGCCCGGTAGTACCAGACCGCGAACGCGATCGCCACGATGAACTGCCCCAGCAGCTTCTCGCGGGCGCGGAGCCCGAGGTTTTTGCCCCGGGTGATGATCAGCAGGTCGTCCACGAAGCCGATGAGGCCGAACCCCAACGTGGCGAGGAGGACGCCCCACACCAGTTGAACGCCGCTTTGCGGTCGTGGGAAGGCCAGGAGCGCGGCCACCGCTGCCACCACGATGATCACCCCGCCCATGGTGGGCGTGCCACCCTTGGCCAGGTGGCTCTTGGGCGCGTCCGTGCTGATGACCTGGCCCGTCTTCAGCTTCCGCAGCATCGGGATGACCAGCCAGCCGCCTCCCAGGGCGGCCAGGGCGGCCACCAAAAACGGCGCGAAGAGATACTGCAGCATTACGCGCCCTCCCGGAGCCCCTGGACCACCGCTTCCATCGCCATGCCCCGGCTGCCCTTTACGAGCACCACGTCCCCGGGCCGGCGGCGAGAAGCGAGTTGATGCAGCACTTCCTGATTGTCCGCGCACGCCACGATGCGCTCTTCATCCATACCGGCGGCCCGCGCGCTCTCCGCGATCAGCGCGCCCTTCTCGCCCACGGTAACCAGGCAGCTCGGCGGGGCTGCGGCCACGGCCCGTCCCACCTCTTCGTGCGCGGCGGCGGACGCGTCGCCCAGCTCCAGCATGGAGCCCAGCACGGCGATCTTCCGGAGGCCTTCCAGTTCTCCCAGAACCTGCAGCGCGCCGTGCATCGCCTCGGGGCTGCTGGCGTTGTAGGCGTCATCCAGCAGGATGCTGCCGTCGCGCAGCCGGTGCACCGCCATCCGCATGCCGGAGATCTCCGCCTCGGTGAGCCCGCGGTTGATGCGGGGCCAGGAGATTCCGAGCGCGTGTCCCACCGCGGCCGCGGCGAGGGCGTTGTGCATGTTGTGCCGTCCGAGCAGCGGTACCCACGCCCAGCGCACGCTCTGTCCCCGGCCCAGCCGGAGGGTGAAGCGGGTGCCCAGAGCTTCCGCTCCCCGCTCCCCGGGCCGTGGCCCCAGGCCGAGGTAGGCCCCGGAGGTGCCTTCCCGCGCATTCTCTTCGGTGCCGAAGCCGGTGATGCGCACGCCGGGCGGGACCCGTCCGGACAGGAACTCGAAGTACGGATCGTCCGCGCTGAGGATGGCCGTGCCTCCGTGGGGGAGGTAGTCCAGCACCTCGGACTTCGCCGCTGCGATGGCGTCCCGGGACCCGAGCAGCTCCACGTGGGAGAGGCCGATGTTGGTGATCACCGCCACGTCCGGGCGGGCGATCTCGGCGAGGTAGCGGATCTGTTCCGGTCCCCGCATCGCCATCTCGACGACGGCGGCCTCGTGCTGGGGGCCAAGCTGGAGCAGGGTGAGCGGAAGGCCGATCTCCGCGTTCAGGTTGCCGGGGTTCTTCAGCGTGTTCCACTGCCGCGAGAGAACGCTGGCCACCAGGTCTTTGGTGGTCGTCTTCCCCACGCTGCCGGTAACCGCCACCATCCGCACGTTGAAGCGGCTCCGGTGCCACGCAGCCAGCCGGCCGAGGGCCAGCAGCGGATCCGGGACCTCCACCAGCGAACCGGCCGGGAGCTGCTGCCCCTCGAGCCGGCGGGGGTCCACCACGGCGGCGCCACCGCGACTCAGCACGTCGCTGACGAACCGGTGGGCGTCGTGGTTCTCCCCGGTAATGGCAAAGAAGAGGTCACCCGGCTGCACCTGGCGGGAGTCGGTGCAGACCCGGAGCACCCGCCGGTCGCCGGGACCGCGCAGCGTGCCGTGCAGGACGCGGGCGAGCAGGTCCAGCGGGTAGTCGAGGCTAGGTTCGGGCATCAATCGCGGCTCGCGCTTCCTCTCGGTCATCGAAATGGATCGTTTCGTTCGCGAAGATCTGGTACGTCTCGTGCCCCTTGCCGGCGATTACCACCAGGTCGCCGGGCTCGGCAACGGCAACCGCGCGGCGGATCGCTTGCCGCCGGTCGGCTTCGATCTCGACGGCCTCCAGGCGCTCCGCGGGGATGCCGGTAAGGATCTCACGAAGAATCGCATGTGGGTCTTCGCTGCGCGGGTTGTCCGACGTCACGATCACCCGATCCGAAAGCTCCGCGGCGATCCGGCCCATGATCGGGCGCTTGGTACGGTCGCGGTCCCCACCGCAGCCGAACACCGAGATCAGCCGGCGCGGCTGCAGGGCGCGGGCGGACCGCAGCACGTTCTCCAGCCCGTCGGGGGAGTGCGCGTAGTCCACGATCACGCTGAACTCCGGGTCGCCTTCCGTCACCACGCTCTCGAACCGGCCCGGCACGCCGGGGGCACCGGCAAGGGCCGGAAGGAGTACGTCCCACGGGATCCCGAGCGCGTATCCCGCGCCGAGGGCCGCCAGCGAATTGTAGACGTTGAACAGGCCGCCCAGCCGCAACGTTACTGGGAACACGCCGTCCGGGGTCTCCAGCCGGTAGCGGAGGCCGCGCGCCGAGCCTTCGATCTCGGTGGCGCGGAGGTCGGCGGGCTGCTCCACGCCATAAGTCACTACGCGCCCCACGCACAACCCTGCGAGCCGTCGCCCGTACAGGTCGTCCGTGTTGATCACGCCGGTGAACGACTTCTCGCTGCTGGCGGGATAGACCGTGAAGAGCAGCGCCTTCGCCTGGAAGTAGCTCTCCATGTCATGGTGGAAGTCCAGGTGGTCCTGTGTGAGGTTGGTGAACACTCCCACGTCGAACTCGCAGCCAGCCGTGCGCTCGAGCGCCAGCGCGTGGGACGACACCTCCATCCCGACGCCGCGCCCCGCTGCGCGGGCCATCGCCCCGATGAGGAAGGTGGTGGTGGTCTTTCCATTGGTGCCGGTGACGCCCACCAGCGACACCTTCCGCGCGGGGAGCCCATAGAAGGCGGCGGCCAGGCGGGGCATCGCGGCCCGGACGTCCGGCACCAGGAGGGCAGGTACCGGATAGCTGCCGTCCACGTCCACCACGGCGGCCACCGCCCCGCGCGCGATGGCGTCGGGGAGGAACCGGTGCCCGTCGCTCTTCTCACCGCGCACGCAGAAGAAGAGATCGCCGGGCTGCACCTGGCGGGAGTCATACGCGGTGCCGCGCAGCACCGGTGCATCGCCCGGCTGCGTCCCCGGGATCAGGGTGGCCCCGGGAACGGCCTGCGACAGTTCTTTCAGATCAATCACTCGCCCGCTCCCTCTGGGCGGCGTTGTTCTGGCTCAGCCGCTCGTCACCATCGCGGAGGTCGCCGGGGGTATCCGGCTGGATCTTCATGTAGGCCACGCTCTGCCGGGCGATCTCGCGGAACACCGGCGCGGAGACCACGCCCCCGTACTGCGCGGCTTTCGGATGCCACACCGCCACCAGGATCGCCAGCCGGGGCTTGCCCGCCGGGAGGAACCCGATGAACGAGGCCACGTAACCGTGCCCATAGCGGCCGTTCCGCGCGATCTGCGCCGTGCCGGTCTTCCCGGCCACGGAGTAGCCGGCGATCTTCGCCTTGGTGCCGGTGCCGCCGGGGGTGGTCACCGCTTCCATGTGGGAGCGGAGCGCCGCGGCATTGGCCGAGGTCATCACCCGGCGCGGCTTGCGCTCCGGCAGCTTCACGCCCGGAGCTTCCAGCACCAGCCGGGGCGGGTTGTAGACGCCGTCGTTCGCGATGGCTGCATAGGCGGCGAGGAGCTGGATCGGCGTGACGACCACGCCCTGCCCGAAGCCGACGTTGGCGGTGCGGATGGTGGGCCACAGGTCCTTGCGCTTCTGCGGATCCGGGAGCCGGCCGTACTCTTCGCCGGGATACTCGATCTCCGTCTTGCTCTGGAGCCCCATGGTCTCGAGGAAGTGATGAAGCCGGGTGGGCCCAACGCGCTCCGCCAGGGTGCCGGCGGAGAGGTTGCAGCTCTTCTCGATCATCTTGCGGAGGTCGACCGCCCCGTGGCTGGCCCCATGGGCGCACCGGATGGTGTGCTTCCCGATGGTGCGGCTGCCACTGCAATAAGCATTCGTGGAGACGCCGTACTCCAGCGCGGCGGCGGCCGTCATCACCTTGAAGGTGCTTCCGGGCTCGTAGAGGTCTGTCACCGCACGGTTGCGGCGCGCCTGCGGATCGATCTTCTTCTGCCCCGGGCTAAAGGTCGGCCAGCTTGCCATCGCCAGCACGTCGCCGGTCTGGATGTCCATCACCGCGGTGGTCGCGGCTTCCGGGCGCTGCTCGGCAGCCACCTTCGCCAGCTCCGTCTCCGCGTAGTGCTGGATGTCGCGGTCCAGGGTCAGCTTGATGTCTTTGCCGTCCACCGGCTCCACGATCCGGTGCTCCGACTCCGGGATCGGCTCGCCGATGCCGTTGACCCGCATCGTCCGCTTGCCGTTGTGCCCCCGGAGGATGGAGTCGAACTTCAGCTCGATCGCTTCGATCCCTTCCTCATCGGAATTCACCGTGCCGATGGTCTGGATGCCGTCCCCACCGCTCGGGTTGACGCGCATCGGGGCGTCTTCGAGCCACAGCCCCTTGAGCACCGGCTCCTTGCGGGACAATGCCTCGATCCGCAGCGCCAGCTTCCGATCCACGCTGCGGCGAAGCTGGCAATAAGCGTTGCGGGAGGAGCGCTTCGCGCGGGTGAGCTTCTCCAGCATCACGGCCCGCTCTTTGTCCTCGATGTGCAGCAGGCTGGAGAGCCGGTCCACGGTGGCGACCGGATCGGAGACCACCCGCGGGTTCATCACGATCGCCTTGGCCAGAATGTCGGTGGCCAGCTCGGCGCCGTTGCGGTCCCGGATGCGCCCGCGGTGGGCGTCTACCGAGAAGGTCCGGCCCTGCATGTCCTCAGCCATCTTGCTGAAGCCACGGGCCTGGAACCACTGGAGGTACATCAGGCGCAGGGCCAGCGCGAAGACGAGCGACAGGAAGAGTAGGAAGACGAACTCCATGCGCTTCCGGATGACGGTGAACTCGGTATGTTCCTGGGCGACCATAATAAAACACGGACGCGCCCCGGAACGAGTTAGGTTCCGGGACGCGTAAGCTGGGCGGTCGGGACAGCCCGGGGGCTGTGGGAAGCTGAAGCCTGACTACTCGCTTACGGCTGCCGGGGTGCGGCTTCGGAAGCAGGTAGCTGCACGAACTGGCGGCGCTCCGCGGGGTGCATCCCCAGCCGGCGAGCCGCATCCAGCACCCGGCCGGGCGCCTGGAGGTGGCGCTTCTCCGCCTGGAGCTCCGCGCGCTCGATCTGGAGGCTGCCGATCTCGCTGTTCAGCGCGGACTTCTGGTAGCCGCCGTACATGACGAGCGTCCAGGAGACCACGTAAGCGAGGAGCGCCAGCGCCGGCACTGCCGCGAAGGCAAGCGCGCCGCTGAAGGGGCTGACCCGGACGGCCTTGCGAGCCGGCAGCGGCTTACGGGTAACTACCCGGAAGCGCGGCTGGTAGCGCGCCTGCTCAGAGAGCAGTGACGTGTCGGCCGGAGGCGTCTCTTGATAATCAAGAGAGATGTCAAAATCGGTTACTACACTGGCCGCAGACACTGTCCTCACCTCCACTGGCGATAGTCGGCGCGAGGCTGAATTTACTACACAAAACTTTCACAATTCCGCGCGAAATACACCATGAGCTGAGCAGAAAGCCGAGCAGGGGGAACCGCGGGGAAGGGGGAGCCGGCAGGGGGAGCCGACGAGGGGATTATACCACGTGGAAGCTCCCCTTCCTGAACCTAATTCGATCTTTTTTCGGCCGCTCGCAGCCTCGCGCTGCGGGCTCGGGGATTGGTCGAAACCTCGTCCTCAGAGGGTTGGTCGGGTTTCCGCGTGAGGATCTTCAGTCGCTCTTGGGTGCCGCACATGCACATCGGCAGCTCGGGCGGGCAGTGGCACCGTCCGGAGAGAAACTCGAAGGTCCGCTTGACGATCCGGTCTTCCAGGCTGTGGTAGGCCAGCACCACAATGCGCCCCCCGGGGGCCAGTCGCTCCGTGGCCGCAGTGAGCGCGGGGGCGAGCGCGGCGAGCTCGTCATTGACGGCGATGCGCAGGGCCTGGAAGGAGCGGGTAGCCGGGTGGATGCGCCCACGGCGCTCGGCGGGCGGGTAAGCGCCCCAGATGGCGTCCACCAGGTCCTGGGTGGTAGCCAGCGGCCGCCGCTCCAGGACTCGCCGCGCGATGCGGCGGGAGTAGCGCTCTTCCCCGTACTTCCAAAGGATGTCCGCCAGCTCGTTTTCGGGCAGCGAGTTCACCAGGTCCGCGGCGCTCTCTTCGGCCTCCGGGTTCATCCGCATGTCCAGCGGGCCGGAGGCGCGGAAGCTGAAGCCACGCTCCGGCAGGTCGAGCTGCATGGAGGAGACGCCCAGGTCGAACAGTATGCCGTCGATCGCGGGAACGTCCAGCCGGTCCAACGCCTCACCCAGGTGGCGGAAATCCGTGTGCGCGGTGAGCAGCGGGCAGTCGGTCCAGCCCCAGCCGGCGCACTCTGCCTGCAGGCGAGCGGTGGCACGACGGAGGGCTTCCGGGTCCCGGTCGAGCCCGATGACCCGGCCGCCGGGACCCACCCGACGGAGTAGCTCCAAGGAGTGGCCGCCGAGCCCCAGCGTGCCGTCCACTACCGTGGCCCCCTCTTTAAGGGCCAGGTAGTCCAGGCACTCCCGCAGCATCACCGGGTCGTGTCGTGCGGTTGGTTCTTCCATAGTGAGTTGGGGATGGGGCGGTCAGGAGTGGTGGACTAGTGGAGTGGTGGAGTGCTGGAGTAATGGAGTAATGGGCCGCCGGTGCGGCCTGCGGTCGCGATTCTACATTACACCATTACTCCAGCAAACAAGTGGGCTGCCGGTGCGGCCTGCGGCCGCATCCGCGTCAGCGTTATCCGTCGCCCATTACTCCACTACTCCATCACTCCATCACTCCATCACTCCAAACAGACAACGCGGGCGCGGTCTGGCTGGACCGCGCCCGCGTGCTGTGTCTAACTCCCCGCCGACGGTGCGTCCGGTACGGACGCGAACCGCTCAGGCGAAGAACTCTCGGTTGATCTGGATGTAGTTGG
>JAJFMS010000479.1 GCA_020696885.1 Armatimonadota bacterium
TGAAACGAAACCGGAGAGGATGATACCGCACGTTCGGAGGCCACCGCCTTCCATCATTTGGATGGGGAGCGCGGCGGGGAAATGGGGAAATGCGGCCGACCTCCATCACTCCATCACTCCATCACTCCATCACTCCATCACTCCATCACTCCGTCGCGCGACCCAGAGCAGGCGTGGATACGCTGCTCACCTTCAGCCGATCATGGTCGGCATCCGTATCGTTTGCCAGGACCCGGATGTTGATCGGCTTCCTCGCCGTCTGCGCGAGGTCATCCTGGGCCTCGGGGACGGCGTTGCCACGCCCCACGAGCAGGGTCACGGCGGCGACATTACTGTAGCCATCGCCCGCATCCACCCGGTAGGTAAAACGGTCCTGGCCCACGAAACCGCGAACCGGCGTGTAGATAAGGTCGGGTCCCGTGCCGGAGAGTGAACCGTGCACCGGTGGGTCGACCACGTCGAACCGGAACGTATCGGTGGGAGAGTAGCTGGCGCGGGGCAGCACGGTCGGAGCGTTCTTCCGGGCGGCTACCGTCAACTCGGCGGCCACGGCACGGTGGGCGGCCAATCGGACGAACCGGACCCCGCCGCCGACCGTGCCGAACAGGTAGGAGCCGTCTCGAGCAATCCGGAGTCGACCGTGGTTGAATGCTCCGTTGCCGGTATGGTCAAAGGTATTCTCGAAGTCATATTCAGCAACCACTTCGAGGTCGGTAGTCCGGTGCGCACGAATCGAGGAGCCGGGGGAGGCGGCCCAGGCAAAGTAGACGACATCGTCAAACGGATGGTACGCCTGCCCGATCGGCTGGGCTCCGGCGTATTCCCCCACAATGGTCTGCCGGGCAAAGCTACTGTCGTAGACGTGGGTGCCGCCGTAGGTGGGGAGGGCGTACTGCGCCCCACCGTTCTTCACGCCGATCTCGTAGTTGAACCAACCCGTCCCGTGGTCGTAGCCGTCTCGGCGTTCGACGTCGCCATCCAGTACCCGGTAACGCCCCCACGCGCCATCCGAAATGTTCGCTTCCGCGAAGGCGATCACGCTGCCGTCGGCGCTCGCCGAGACCATGCTGCTCTGGCGTACCTGATCGATCACGCTCCAGGCGCTGGTCGCGGGATCGAAGCGCCGCAAGGGGGTCCAACCGGAGCCGAGGAAGTTAGTGGTGACTAACGCGGCGCTATCGTTCCCGAATGCCACCGCGTAGGTGCCGCCCTCGTACGAGTCTTCCCGAGCTATTTCGACCCTGGAGGTAGCCAGGGTCTTCAGGTCCACCCGGTGCAGCCAGAGCTTGTCTTCTGAATACAGTCCGTCCGCCACCAGCAGCGTGTCCCCGTCCGGGGAGAGATCGATCGCCTGAAGATCTCCGTGAATCGGGAGCGGATCCCGGAAGGTCCTGGTGCCGACGTGGTAGCGCAGGACCTCACTCTCGGTGAGCACCGGGCCCGCAAAGGTGTATTCCCAAACCTTCCGCGGGATGTAGAGGGTGTCGCGCTTGAGGTCGTAGACCACGTCTACACGCCCCGGCGCGGGGATGAACGTCCCCTCCGCGTCCACACGGCGTGCACCGGCACTCAGCAGCACGCAAGCTGCCACAACGGCCAGGTAAGCCAGGGCAGCGCACCGGCGTAAGCGGAATGATACGGGGCTCATCGGGGACATTCTCAATGGCGGCGGTCGATGCAGCATGCCCGGCGCCTGGGTGCGAGCGCTCGGTTGCAGTGACCCTATCCTAGCATATCCAAGAATGGCTGGTATGCGGGGATCGCCTGGCAGCCGGAGGCCCTAACGGTGGGCGGCTCGCGATTACGGAAGGACGAAGCGCACGGTGAAGCGCACGGTACGCAGCTCGGCCCGCCCGTAAGAACGGGCGGGCCGAGCTGTGTTTCAGGGCGCTGACCGGGATCAGGCGCTGCGGAGCGGGCGGAACGAGGGCACCCGGGCCGGCTGCTGCTGCGGCTGGGGGGCCGCAGCTCGACCCGCGGGTGCTGCCTGCCCGTTACCGCGGGGCCGGTTCCGGTTGTCGTTGCTGCGCGGCATGGCGCCGCCGCCGCTGGCCACCGCTTCTCGCGGGCGGCTGTCGCGCGGGCCGGCCGGCCGGCTGCCGGCGGGACGGGGCGCAGGTGCCGGGCTGGGGCGCCGGGCGCCGCTCGTGCCGCGATCCGCTTCCGCGGCGGCCTTGCGGGCGGCCTTCGCCGCGGCGCGGGCACGCTCTTCCGCCTTCCGGGCACGGATCGCCGCGATGCGCTCCGCGATCGGGGTCTCGGGGGTCTCTTCCGGAACCGCGCTGGCGTCGAAGCCCGTCGCCGTCCGGCGCGGGATCTGCTTGCCGATGGCGCGCTCGATCGCCTTGAAGTCCGACGACTCTTCCGGCGAGACGAAGGTGAACGCGTCACCGGTCGCCTCGGCGCGGGCGGTACGTCCCACGCGGTGGATGTAGTCGTCCGACATGTGCGGGACGTCGAAGTTCACCACGTGGCTCAGGTCTTCCACGTCAATGCCGCGCGCCGCGATATCGGTGGCTACCAGCACCCGGTACTTCCCGTTCCGGAAGCCCTGGAGCGCATCCGTCCGCTGGGCCTGGCTGCGGTTGCCGTGGATCCGCTCGCAGTTGATGCCTTCCTTCAGAAGGTACTTCGCCAGCCGGTCCGCGCGGTGCTTGGTGCGGGTGAAGACCACCACGCTCTGCATCTCCCCGGACTGGAGCAGGTGCAGGAGCAGCGGCGACTTCAGCGTCTGCGGCACGGCGTAGGCGGCATGGGTGATGCCGGTGGCCGGGGCAGACTGGCGCTCGATGTTCAGCGTGACCGGGTTGTTCAGCATCTCGCGGGCCAGCTCGGCGATCGGGCCGGGCATCGTCGCGGAGAAGAGCAGCGTCTGCCGCTGCCGCGGCAGGTGGCTCAGCACCCGGCGGATGTCCGGCAGGAAGCCCATGTCCAGCATCCGGTCCGCTTCGTCCAGGATCACGATCTCCACGCCGTCCAGCTTGGCGTACGGCTGGCGGAGGTGGTCCAGCAGACGACCGGGAGTAGCGACCATCACGTCCACGCCGTTGCGGAACGCGCGCTCCTGCGGCGCCATGCCCACGCCGCCGAACACGGCCGCGCCGGTGTGGCCGCTGTGCTTGCCCAGCAGCGCCCGCTGCTCATCCACCTGGGCCGCCAGCTCACGGGTGGGGGTGATTACCAACACGCGGATCTTGCCGCGCTTGCTGGGTCCCAGCCGCTGCAGCACCGGCAGCAGGAACGCTGCGGTCTTGCCGCTGCCGGTCATCGCGCAGGCCAGCACGTCCCGCCCCTGCATCGCCGGGGGGATCGCGTCCTTCTGGATCGGGGTGGCCAGCGTGTAACCCAACTCTTCCACGCCACGCAGGAGTGCGGGCTGGAGTCCAAACTCTGAAAAGCTCATTTCTACTCGTGTTTCGCGACCCCTATTCCGCGAGACGCACGCCGAATCGATCGGCTGGGGTCCCGGAAAGGATCGCCGGCGCCCTGGGGGCGCGGTCAAGGAGTCGGTGCCGGAAAGTCCGTTCGGTGGCCGCCCTGCCGTACCGGATAGACCGGCGCGGAAACCCTCCAGGCGGGATACGGACCCTCTACACGGGCTCGGGGACGCGGCGCGGATTGATGCGCCACGTTGGGGTGAGGTCCAACGCGAGGGAAAACAGTGGACTTGGTACGAGGACCAACACACAAATGTTATCAGGTCTGGTAGATTTACGCAAGCAGGCGGCCCGAGCGGGGACGCGCCGGGTGCGATCCACGATCCGGACAGGTAGTTAGCGCCGGAGAAGGTGGTACTAACGAGGCCGGTAATGCGTGCTCCGCAATGCGTAAAGGCCGCCGCTCGAGAGCGGTTCCCTTACGCATCACGCAGCACGTATTACGCACCGCTCACTCCGTTCCCTTGACAAACCGCGTACGCGCGAGCGCTCGGACGAGGGTCGGATCCACGTGGAACGGGTTGTCCGGCTCCAACGCTGCGGTGCGCCGATAGCGGGTGCCCAGCAGCTCCCGGGCCGAGAAGCCGCAGGCTAGAGCCACGGTCTGGTCCCGGGTGTCCGGCTGCTCGAACACGGTGCCGCCGGACATCGGGAGCATGCCGTCGCCTACTTCGATGATGCGGTCCAGGCGCCACCGATCCGGGGTCTGCGTGGAGTCCACCCAGAGCCACGAGGTGCGGTCGATCCACCGGTTCCACGCGGTCACCTGGCGCTGCGCCCAGTCTTCCCAGGAGTTGCTACCTGCCTTCAACTCCGCCTGGTGGCGGTGGAAGTACCGGAGCAGCCCATCCTCCACCCAGAACCCCACCGGGTGGGCATCCGAGTCGACGGCCACGGTGTTGTTGCCCTCGCAGGTCTCCTCGATCTCCCCGGCGGGGTCCACCACCAGCTCGATCCGGTGGCGCTGCCCGTCCCACTTCGTGCCCAGGATC
>JAJFMS010000480.1 GCA_020696885.1 Armatimonadota bacterium
AGCGCTCGAACAGGAAGTCCCATTCCCCGTAAGGGGCAGCGGTCTCCAGCCAACGTCGCTGCTGATCCGTCCCCCGATGCGTCTGCAGGATGCGGGCGCGATCCGCCACCCGCAGCCCCAGGGCGCCGGTAGCGGTGAGGCCCGCCTCGCGGAGGTTGGACCACTCCAGCGTGAACCGACCCATCGCGCCCTCCACTTCCAACCCCTCGCGGGTGAGTGCGAACCGGGGAGCGGTGCGGACGGAGCGCGTAAAGCCGTAGGCCGCGCAGGCCAGCACGCCGCCGATCCCCAGCGCCAGCGGCAGCAGCGGCGGGATCCCGGTGCTGCGGAACAGCTCGCCAACCACCGTCTGGGGGCGGAGCAGGTACCGCTCTACGGACACGATGGCGCCGCAGCCGAGGAGCGTCAGCCACAAGGCTCCGCGGGCCGCCTGCGTGCGGGTCCGGCCGAAGCGGCGGGGGGAGGCGACGTCAGGGCTCATACTCGCCGATGCGGGTGAGCGAGCCGTCCGGGCACTGCGGACAGGGCGCGCCTTCGGGATCGATCTCCAGCGGCTCCCCGCACTCCGGGCAGGGGCCGGTCTCCGCGCCGGTCAGGCCCCGGGCTTCAGCCGCGAGGAACGCCTGCACCGGGTGCTCCGCCGGCGCTTCCAGTTCCACCGCCACCAGCGGCCGGGCTACCCCGCACTTCCGGCACCAGAGGTGGCTCCAGATGCCCGAAACGCGACGCGGCGGCCACTCGTACAGGTCCGGATCCGGGTACTGGTAGTCCGCGCGGGAGCCGTCCGGCCGCCGCTCGAACTCCCGGCACACCGTGACCTCGGCATCGAAACCGCAGGTTCCGCACTGGTACAGATAGACGTAAGGCATCGGCCGTAGAGTGCCTCTGGAGTAGTGGAGTGTTGGAGCGTTGGAGTGTTGGGAGCGGAGCGCAGTAGAACCCGTACGGGTGCGACTGCGCCCGAGGCTCCTCCCACTGCTCCATCACCCCACTACTCCACGGAAAACGCGCCGTTTGGCCTCGCATCTACCCGCCCCGAACGGCGAGCGTATTATAACAGAGGGGGTTCGCGGCGCGGCGCCGCCTTCCCAGCATGAGCTTTTGCGCGAGCAATCAAAGGAGCAACCGCCTTGGCTGACGAACGCTGCGCGATCGGGATCGACCTCGGGGGCACGAACCTCCGTTGGGCGGTAGTGGACGCGTTGGGACAGCGCCTGTTTCAGGACCGCGTCGAGCGGCCGCACTCCGCCGAAGAGATCATTTCCGCAATCGGCCAGGGAGTGCAGGAGTGCCGCGAGCGTTACCCGGAGGCGCTGGGCGCCGGGATTGCCGTGCCGGGCGTGCTGCACCGCGGGCTGATCACGTCCCACAACCTGGGCTGGCAAGACTTCCCGCTCGGGGCCGCGCTCACCGGCCTGCCGATTCCGCACCTGATCGTGAATGACATGGCTGCCGGGGCGGTGGGGGAGCTGGACTTCGGACGCGCCCGCGGCTGCCGCAACGTCATCTTCATTACCGTATCCACCGGCATCGGGGCAGGGATCATCCTCGATGGGGAAGTCTACAGCGGCGCCAACGGGCTGGCCGGCGAGGTGGGCCACACGGTAGTGGACCTGAACGGCCTGCTGTGCGGCTGCGGCCGTCGCGGCTGCTGGGAGATGATCGCATCCGGCACGGCGCATCGCCGGCGGATCCGCGAGGCGTTCACCAGCGGCACCTGGCCGAATCTGGAGCAGGAGCCGCAGCCGTCCGAGGTCACCGAGCGCGCCCGCAACGGCGACCGGGCCGCCCGGGCTCTAGTGCTCCGCACGGCCCGGTATCTCGGCATCGGCGTCGCCAACCTGGTGAACCTCTACGATCCGGAAGCCGTGATCTTCACGGGTGGCTTCGCGCGCAACAACTGGGACATCATCCACGACTTCCTGCTCAACGAAGTTCGCGAGCAGGCGTTCAGCCAGGAGGTCCAACTCCTGCTCACGGAGTTGGGAGATGACGCAGGCGTGGTGGGCGCCGCGGCCCTGGTGCTTCGCGGCAAGCTGTCCCGAGCCGGTTGAACCAGGCTGAGGGCCTTGCCATGCAAGGTTGCGCGAAGTAGGTAGCAGCGGCGGTGCGGCGAGTGGGCCTGGCCTCGCGGAGATGAATCAATGTCGAAGAAACGGGTGCTGGTGACCGGGGCGTCGGGGTATGTCGCGTCGTTGATGCTGCCGGGGTTGCGGGAGCGGTACGACTGCAAGCTGATCGACGTGCGAGATACCGACCGCAGCGGCAACCGCATTGACGGCCTCGAGATCGCCGACCTCACCCTGGAGGACCTGGACGCCAACCGCCGGCACTTCCGGGGCATCGACACGGTGGTCCACCTCGGCTACGTAAAGCCGCCGCCGGGGGAGAACAGCTTCTCCCGGGTCTCCTATTACGTAGAGCGCGCGAACGTCGACATGGCACACCTCGTCTACCAGCTCTCCCAGGAAGAGGGGGTCCGGCGAGTGGTGATGGCCAGCAGCAACCACGCCGCTGACTGGTACGAAGGCCTCATCCACGCGAAGAAGAAAGACGTCGTTGATCCCTGGGAGCGCGCCGTCAGCGACAACTTCTACGGCTGGGCCAAGGAGGCGTACGAGCACCTGGGCTTCGTCTACGCGGCCGGCAAGATCGGCCGCGCCGTGGAGGTGGTGCAGCTCCGGATCGGCGCACCGCGGGAGATCGACGGGTCGCAGTTTACGGACAACCCGGTCTGGTACCACCGCGACCTGGGCGCCCACATCAGCGCCCGCGACCTCACGCAGCTCTGCGTGAAGAGTATCGACACCGAGGACATCCGGGACGCCCACGGCATCCCGTTCCAGATCTTCTACGGCATCTCGGACAACACCCGGAAGTTCTGGAGCATCGCCAACGCCCGCGCCGTCATCGGCTATGAACCGGAGGACGACAGCGAGGTGAAGTATGCCGACGACATCCGGCGATACCTCACCTCACTCGGCGCCCCCGTCCCGGCCACGGACTTCAACCCCGGCCCCGGGACCATCTGATCGGAGTAATGGAGTAGCGGAGTGATGGGAGACCCGACCACTACTTCGCTGCTCAACCGCTCGCCACGGTCTCCAGCCCACCGAGGCCTACACCTCCACCGCTCCCGACCCTTCCCACAGCCCCGCCGCTTCCCAGCCGCTCTTCATGAACGCCAGGCCGTCTCGGCCCAGGTTCTCGGCGCTGTCGAACAGGTCCCGCCAGATGCACGTGGCGGCGGCGAGCTCCGGCAGGGCGCGCCCGAACGCCTCGATGGTCATCCAGCCGTCGTAGTTCATCGCCTTCAGACCGCGGAACGTGTCCTGCCAGTGGACATGGCCGGTGCCGGGCGTGCCGCGATGGTTCTCCGAGATGTGGACGTGGTTGATCCCCGCAGCGTTGTCGATCACGCTGTGGTAGACGTCGCCTTCCTCGATGTTCGCGTGGAACGAGTCGTAGAGGTAGCCGTAGGCCGAGTTGTCCACGTCCGCCACCAGCCGGTTCGCGTCCGCCATGCTGTTGAGGAAGTACACTTCGAACCGGTTCAGCGGTTCCACGGAAAGCTTCACGCCGGCCTGCTGCGCGTACTGCGCCGCTTCGCGCTGCACCTCCACGCACCAGCCCCACTCCTCGTCCGTGCGGCCGCGGCCCACCATCGCCCCCAGCGCCGAGTGGAACGGTCCGCACAGCACCTCGGCCCCGACCACCTGGCACCAGTCGATGCGCCGCTTCAAGTAGTCCACCGCCGCGCGCCGCACCGCCGCGTCCGCCGAGATCGGGTTCGCATCCACCGGCGAGACGGTCACCGCGGTGCGCCCCAGCCCCAGGTTGTCCAGCTCCTGGGCCACCCGCCGCAGCCCAGCGTCGGTCGCGTCGAACAGCGGGACCTCTACGCCGTCGTAGCCCCACTCCTTGATCTGCGCCAGGAGGGGGAAGTGCTCTTCCGTAACACCCGCCGTCCAGAGCAGCAAGTTCATGCCGTATTTCATTGCTTGGATTCCTCTTCTCGTGGAAGCAACGCCGCTACCTCGATCGAGTGATCGGGAACGGCCAGGGGAAAGATGGTCTGCCCGGCTCGGAGGATCTCGGCCACGCCGTATTCGGATACTTCGCCGGGTTCACTGATTTACCGATCACAGTGCGGACACGCTGGGTCGTGAAGACCGTTGTCGCGCGATTGCCACGGAGTCCCGGAGACATCCGGGCACGGCTTCACAGTGGTAGTCGCCGTCTCCGTTAGGTACTGCCCGGATGCCTCCGGGACTCCGGGCAATCGTTCGGAGACGAGCGCTGGCAGGCCTTCAAAACGGCGGGCTAAACCGCCACGTCCACCCACTGCCCGGTAGCCGCGGACTCCAGCACCGCATCCAGCACGAGCTGTGTCTGCAGCGCATCCCGGAAGTTGGGGTGGGCCGG
>JAJFMS010000481.1 GCA_020696885.1 Armatimonadota bacterium
TGATCCGCCGGTCTACCTCACCTACACCGCCCCGCCCGCGCTGGGCCAGGAGCAGAAAGATCCCACGCACACCGCCAACTACGGCGTGAAGCTGCAGGAGCACTGCCGGAAGATCGGCACCCGGTGCGAGCTGGCCTACCCCGGCGCCACCGAGGTGAAGCACCCGGACATCACCGCGTACCTCATCGACACCCTGAAGGGCTGGCCGCTCCCGCCCATGCCGCCCACGCAGGCGGACGTGCGCTACGGCCCGCACCCGCGGAACGTGCTGGACTTCTACCAGGCGAAGAGCGACCAGCCCACGCCGGTGCTGTTCTTCATCCACGGCGGCGGCTGGCAAAACGGGGACAAGCACAGCATGGCGAGCCCCAGCGCTTACCTCAACGCGGGCATCTCCGTGGTCTCCATCAACTACCGCTACACCTCCCAGGCGGGAGACGTGAAGCCGCCGGTGAAAGCGCCGCTGGACGACGCGGCCCGCGCGCTCCAGTTTGTGCGCAGTAAGGCGAAGGAGTGGAACCTGGACAAAGAGCGAATCGCGGCCAGCGGCGGCTCGGCCGGTGCCTGCTCTTCGCTCTGGCTGGCCTACCACCCGAACCGCGCCGACCCGCAGAGCAGCGACCCGATCGCGCGGGAGTCGACCCGCCTCTGGTGCGCCGCCGTGACGGGAGCGCAGACCACTCTGGACCCGCAGCAGATGAAGGAGTGGACCCCGAACAGCCGCTACGGCGGGCACGCCTTCGGCTTCACGGGCGACAAAGCCCGGAACCTCTCCCAGTTCGACGAGTTCCTGGCAAAGCGGGACACGATCCTGCCCTGGCTCGCGGAGTACTCCCCCTACGCGCTGGTGACGAAGGACGATCCGCCGGTCTACCTCACGTTCGCCGGGCCGCCGAACCTGGGCCAGAACGAGAAGGACCCCACGCACACCGCCAACTTCGGAGTGAAGCTGCAGGAGCACTGCCGCGAGATCGGCGTCCCGTGCGAGCTGGCCTACCCCGGCGCGCCGGACGTGAAGCACGCCTCGATCGACAAGTACGTCATCGAGCTGCTGAAGGCGCCGCGGCGAGGAGAATAGCCCCGGGATACGAGTGGAAGCAACCCAGCAAAGAGAGGCCCGTAGGGGCATCGGACGTTTGCTGTGTTGATAGTCACCAACACAGCAAACGTCCTCGATCCCCACACGCCTCGCGGCCACACTCCGTTCCCCGCGCTGCATGGCGATTTAATTCGGAGAGGATCTCCACCAGCCTCCATCCGGACCGGTCGCAACCATGGCCCCCCGTGTCAAGATCTGCTGCATCGCGTCGCTTGCGGAGGCCCGGCTGGCCATCCGGTACGGCGCTTCCGCCCTGGGCCTGGTCTCCGCCATGCCCAGCGGCCCGGGACCGATCGCCGAGGACTTGATCGCCGAGATCGCCGCAGCCGTGCCCCCGGGCGTCGACTCGTTCCTCCTCACCTGCGAGCAGCGCGCGGACGCGATCGTCCGGCAGCACCGGCGGGTGCGCACCAGCGTCATCCAGCTCTGCGACCGCCTCCTGGAAGGCAGCTATGCGCAGCTCCGGGAAGCGCTGCCCGGCATCCGGCTCGTGCAGGTGATCCACGTGACCGGCCCGGAGTCGGTGGACGAAGCGCGGGAGGCGGCGCCGCACGTCCACGCGCTGCTGCTGGACTCCGGCCGCCCCTCGCTGGAGGTGAAGGAGCTGGGCGGCACCGGTCGCGTGCACGATTGGGCCGTGAGCCGGCGCATCCGGGAGGTCTCACCGGCGCCGGTCTATCTGGCTGGCGGCCTCACCGCGGAGAACGTGGCGCGGGGCGTGCGAGAGGTCGAGCCGTTCGGGCTCGACCTCTGCACCGGCGTCCGCACGGATGGCAACCTGGACGAAGCGAAGCTCGCTCGCTTCTTCGCAGCGATTGCGGACGGAGCATTGGAGTGATGGAGAACTGGAGTATTGGTGCCTGCTACTCCAGACCAGGCGGCCTTACCTTTCATCGTCTGCCCGCACCACCGGTAGGTCCGTTTGGGAGCGAGGGTCCGAAGCCGACGCAATCGGGATGCTCTTGACCCCTCCGGTTTGCTGCTCGACCTGGGAGATCACCTGCAAGCAGGTGGGAAGCAGTGGGTGGGAGAGCCCCACCTTTCCGGCGAGCTGCCAGTTGCGGGCCAACCCGCGCAGTACCGGCAGGGCGCTGCGTAGTTCGGGCTCCGCCAGGTCGTCGGCAAGCAATCCCAGCGCCTTCACGGCGTCGAGGCAGGTGCCGTTACCTGGAGCCCGCCTGGAGCTCTCGGGACGAGGTTCACCGCGTTCGACGTGAACGCCACGTAGCGCCCGTCCGCGCTCATGGAGACGGAGTTCTCCTGGAAGCTGGCCAGCGAGGCCGACGTGCGTGGCACGCCGCCGCCCGGAGCCCACGTGACCCGCACGATGGACGCAGCCGCGGCAGCGCCGGCGGTAACGAGAAGAAGGACGAGCAGGGCCCCGGCGGCCAAAGAGGAGTGAGGGTGGGAGCAACGCAGCGGTTTCATATTTGAACGAACTGAACCTTTCCGGTTAATAGTCAGTTTGACCGCCTCCGCCGGCTCGTATCCCGCGGATCAACCGATCAAACGCCAGGTTAGTGCATCCACGCCGCAGCGGGTGCGGTAAGCTCCAACCGAGCCGGCTACCCACAGACCGCGTGAACGGGAGATGACGATGAACCTGCTCGTCCCGATGACGGTGCTTGGCCTCCTGACCCTGGCCCAGGCGCAGACCACCCAGCCCGTGCCGCCGCGCTTCGGGCCGTCGCCGGAACAGCAGGCGCGCACCCGGGCGGACCACGAGCACCTGCTGGGGCAGCTCAAGATCACGGCGCTCCGCCCCGGGGCCAACGGCAACCCCACCGCGCCCAACGCCGCCAACGCCGACGAGGCGAAGGTCGGCAGCTACACCCTCCCCGATCCGCTCAAGCTGAAGGATGGCACCGCGGTCACAAACGCCCGGCAGTGGGAGCGGCGCCGCGTGGAGCTGTTCGAGGAGTTCGACCGGGAGGTCTACGGTCGTGTCCCCCGGGCCACGCCGAAGGTGACGTGGGAAGTGACCGGAACCACCAAAGAGGTGAAAGGAACCACGCCGGTGGTTACCCGGACGCTGGTGGGACACGTGGACAACGCCGCCCACCCGGAGATCACGGTGGACATCCGGCTCTCGCTCACCACACCGGAGAATGCCGCCGGGCCGGTGCCGGTGGTCATGGAGTTCGGCTTCCTCTTCCCCACGCGCCCCGGCGTTCCCGCCTTCACGCCTCCCCGCGGGGCGGGACCAGGGTGGCAGGAGCAGGTAGCGGCCAAAGGCTGGGGCTACGCGGTCCTCGTGCCCGCCAGCATCCAGGCGGACCACGGTGCCGGGCTGCGGGGAGGCATCATCGGCCTGGTGAACCAGGGGCAGCCCCGGAAGCCGGAAGACTGGGGCGCGCTGCGGGCCTGGGCGTGGGGGGCCAGCCGTGCCCTCGACTACCTGGAGACGGACAAGACCGTCGATGCAAAGCGAGTCGCCATCGAAGGCCTCTCCCGCTACGGCAAGGCCGCCCTGGTAACGATGGCGTATGATCCGCGGTTTGCGGTCGGTTTCATCGGCTCGTCCGGTGCGGGCGGCGCCAAGCTCTACCGCCGGGACTTCGGGGAGAAGGTGGAGAACCTGGCCGGCTCCGGCGAGTACCACTGGATGGCCGGCAACTTCGTGAAGTACGCCGGGCCGCTGACTCCGGCCGATCTGCCGGTAGACGCGCACGAGCTGGTGGCGCTCTGCGCGCCGCGTCCGGTGTTCATCAGTTGCGGCTCGCCCCAGGTGGAAGGCAACTGGGTGGACAGCCGGGGCCAGTTCCTGGCGGCGGTGGCGGCGGGGCCGGTCTACCGGCTCCTCGGCAAGAAAGACCTCGGCACGTCCGAGATGCCCGCGATCGAGGCGGGGCTGACGGAGGGCGACCTCGCCTTCCGGCAGCACGCCAGCGGCCATACCACGGGACCCAACTGGCCGACTTTCCTCACCTTCGCGGAGCGGTACTTTGTCCCCCGCCCCGCAGTCTCCGGGAGCAGGTAGCCTTCCGCCCACCTCGTAGGGGACGCCGGGCCACCAGTCCCGGCGACCCCCAGAATTGCCCGCGAAACAGGCCAAAGGACACGAAAGGGGTAGGAAGTAGAGGGTAGGCGACTTGTAGGTTGTCAGGTCACCGGAAGCACGCCTTGTTGGCTCTTAACCAGCTATGCAGGCCTCCGAAAGCCACTCCAACTGAGGAACCTTTAGAAAAAACTCCGAGTCGTGCGTAAGGGGCAGGAATTTGCGCACGCGCCCCTTAACAACCGTGCCGGGGCGGCCGGTACTCTGCGCTAATTGCCGTCCCCGGTTTCAGCGCCGACGACGAGGTCGGCTCGGCTGAAGCAGTA
>JAJFMS010000482.1 GCA_020696885.1 Armatimonadota bacterium
CTGGAGGGGGATCTGCGCCGTTAGGATTTGGACAGGATTAACAGGATTGACGGGATGGGAAGCCGCAAAACACCGCGCTGGGGGTGCTTGGACGATCGCCTCCAGCGGGGCTCCCCATCCCGTTAATCCTGTCTAAACTCCCCGGTCGCACCCGTCCACAAGACGGCTCACATTCCTCAAACGCTGCCGAGGCTGCGGAGGTTATCGCGGGCTTCCTTCGCCTCGTCGCTGTCCGGGCTGATCTGGACGACCTTCTCCCACATCTCGCGCGCCTCGCTGGTGCGCTCTCGCTCATTATACAGGTACCCCATGTTGAGGTAGGCCTGCAGTTCGCGCGGGTTCAGCTCCACGGCCCGGCGGTAGGCGGTGAACGCCTGGGTCTCGTCGCCGGACTCGCCGTACGCCACGCCGAGGTTGGTCCAGTAGCTCGCGTTGTTCGGCGCGGCCGCGGTGGCGTCGCGGAACAGCCGTACGGCTTCGCCGTACTCCTCGCGCTCGTAGGCCTGGATGCCGGCGGTGTTGAACTGGTCGGCTTCCCGCGCACGGGTGACGCCGCGCAGCTCCAGGCCGGAGTCCAGCGGCTGCTCCACCCGGGCGCTGACCACGCTGGCCGTGGCCCCTGCGTCCGCGCCTGCGGGCTCTCCGCCGCAGGCCGGGCAGTAGGTCCAGTCCCGGCGCATCGGCTGCTCGCAAGACTGGCACACCGGGCGAGCCTGCCCGCCGCAGGCGCTGCAGTACCCCTGCCCCTGGCCCACTACCGCCTTGCACTGGGGACACTGAATCACCGCCGGCTCGCTGTTCGGCGTGCCGCAGTAGGCGCAGAAGTTAGCGTCCTCCGCCAGCGGCTTCCCGCACTCCCAGCACGGGTCGGAGACCTGGAGCCCGCAGTTCGGGCACCAGCAGCCCCCCATGGGCATGGAGGTCTGGCACTTGGGACAGGGGCGGCTGGCGGCCACCGGTATGCCCGCGGGGCCTGTGGCCGGGGCGCTGGTGGGGGAGGTCTTGTTCTGACCGATCATCTGCTGGAGCCTCTGGGCGACGAGCCCATATTTGGAGCCGTCGTAGGTGGGGTACTCGATGGAGGTGGGAGCGCCGGGAGCGGAGCTCTCCCAGGTGAGGCGGCCTCCTACCGGGCGCGGCGAGGCGCGCACGTTGGAGATGGAGGCGAGCGGGGCCTCCCGCACCTCCACCGGGCCGGTGCCGGAGATCGCCGGCTCCTTCAGCACCAGCAGTCGCCCGTCCGTGGCGGCGAACGCCTCGCGGATGTTGCCGCGCACGGCGATCAGCAGCTCTTCCCCCGCCAGCAGCGCGCCGTTCAGCGCGTTCTGCAGGCCGCCCGGCAGCGCCTCGATGAGCGCCGGTCCTTCCGAGATCACGTATAAGCCTCCTCGAACAGCCGCCCCACGGCGGGCACCGGGCCGCAGATGAGCGCCCAGAACATTCGCTCCAGCACGAGCTGCGCCTTCACGTTGCGGTCCAGAATCTGCTGCGCCTGGCGGACCGACTGCACGTCTTGCAGCACGCGCTCCGGGGTGGTGTGGCCGGCCAGCTCCATCAGCTCCGGCAAGCGCTCCTGGTTCTGCACCAGCACCGGCGACGCCCCTTCGGTGAGCAGCAGCAGATCCCGCAGGTAGGTGAGCGCGATCTCCAGGTTGCCGCTGTGGAGCATCTTCTCGGGCCGCGCCGGGCCCTCCTCTTCGGAATCGCCGCCGGCAAGACCGCGCAGCAGCTCGGCCAGGCGCAGCGACCGCACTCCCTCGCCGGGGTTGCGGGTCGCCTCGCGCTGGGTACGGAGGGCCGTGGCGAAGAGGTCCAGCACCGCCTGCCGCTGCTTCAGGATCGACGGCTTACTGGCCCAGGCCAGCGCCAGGCCCGGCCGGCCAGCCGCCGCGTTCGCCAGCCGCCGCGCGATCTCCGGCGTGGTGCCCCCGGACGTCAGCGCCCGCTCGATCTCCGCGGTAGGCGCCTGCCCGAACCGCACGAGCTGGCACCGGGAGCGGATGGTGGGCAGCACCTGGCTGGGACCCGGCGCGCAGAGCAGCAGCGTCACGAAGTCCGACGGCTCTTCCAGCGTCTTCAGGAGCGCGTTGGCGGACTCCTCGTTGAACGCCTCCGCGTTGGGGATCAGGTAGATCCGTCGCTTCCCCAGCTTCGGCCGCAGCGCCGCGTTCTTCCGGATCTCCCGCGCCTGGTCGATGGTGATGTTCTGACCGGTCTTACTCTCCGGCCGGACCTCCATCACCTCCGGATGCGTCCCCGCCGCAATCCGCCGGCAGCTCTGGCACTGGCCGCAGGGAGCCAGTTTTAAAGGATGAAGGGTGAAGGATGAAGGATGAAGGGGATCGGATTCATCCTTCATCCTTCCGCCTTCATCCTTCCCAGGGCCGCCTTCATCCATCACGACGGCCGGTTGGCGCTCGCAGTTCATGGCCTGGGCGAAGAGCTTGGCGGCGGTGGATTTGCCGCAGCCGGCGGTTCCCAGGAAGAGGTAGGCGTGCCCCACCCGGTCCGCCGCCACCGCGCGGGCGAGGAGCGTCTCCGCCATTTTCTGTCCGATGAGCATGGGAACTGTTTTACCGCAAAGACGCAGAGAACGCAGAGAGCCACAGAGGGAGAAACCAGGGAGTCTTAGCCGCAGATGAACGCAGCTACACGCAGATAGGAAAGCACACGGGAAACCGTTGAGCCTGCTTCAACCCGGCTACAATGGGCTGGGTTCGCTCAAGCAAGCAGCCGTCAATGATCTGCTGTGCCCTCTTCATCTGCGTCCATCCGCGTTCATCTGCGGCGAAAACTCTGGCGCATTCTCTCTGCGGCCCTTTGCGTTCTCCGCGTCTCTGCGGTGAGGGACCAATCAGAACCGCTCAAAGCGTTCCACGTCCATCACGAAGGCGATGGCGCCGCCGACCTGGACCTTGACCGGGTTGGTCATGAAGGTGCCGACGGGGGTGGCTTCCGGGGGGAGGACGTTGATGTACTGCTCCCGGGCGCGGGAGGACTCGCTCAGCAGCGCCATTAGCGGGTCGACTTCTTCCTCTTCCGCGCCGATCAGCATCGTCACGTTGCCTTCCCGCAAGAAGCCGCCGGTGCTGCCGATCTTGGTGAACTTGAACCCGGCCTTCAGGAGGGCCTCACTGGTACGTTTCTGATCCCGGTCGTGAATGACCGCAACGACGAGCTTCATCGCTTCCCTCCCTTGTCCCGGACCTTCGCCTCGTGCAGCCGCCCCTTCACCTCTTTCCAGATCTCCTGTTGGACCTGCTTGATCGAGCGGGAGGCATCTACCCGGTATATTCGCCTTCGCTCGCGATCCGCCTCTTTCAGGAAGCCCTGGCGCACCTTGCGGTGGAACTCGGTGGCGCGGGCGTCCAGCTTGTTCACGAGCTGGGATTGGGCGGCAGTATCCGGATTCGGCAGCTCGATGTCCAGTGGGAGCTGGGCGCCGAACCGCCGCCCGAGACCGACCTCCACGGGCAGGTCCAGCAGCAGGGTCAGGTCCGGCCGGAGGCCGGTGGAAGCGAACTCGCAGAGGCTGCGGAGGCGGTCCAAATCCAGGCCCAGGCCGTAGCCCTGGTAGGCAAGGGTGGAGTCGTTGAAGCGGTCGCAGATCACCACCGCGCCGCGCTCCAGCGCCGGGCGGATCACCTTGCGGGCGTGCTCCGCCCGGGCTGCGAGGAAGAGCAGCGCCTCCGCTTCCGGGGCCAGCTCGGAGTGGAGCACCAGCTCCCGGATCTCCTCGGCGGCCGGCACGCCGCCGGGCTCGCGGGTGCTCACCACCTCTCGCTCGCGCTCCCGCAGCGCCTCCGCCAGGAGGCGGATCTGGGTGGTTTTGCCGGAGCCTTCCGGGCCTTCGAAGGTGATGAACATGGGGATGAGTCAGTAATGCGTGATTCGTAATACGTAAGGAACCGCACTCGTCACGGAGCCCTTACGCATTACGGAACACGCATTACGTGCGTTAATCCAGGGCGGGTGGCTGTCCGACCGGCGCTCCGCACGGATAGCCGGCCCCGAATTATCTCATCTCTATCCCTTCGTAATCCGGATTCGGCGGTAGGGCTCCACGCCCACGCTGGTGCTATTGAGCGCCAGCGACTCGATGAGCTGGTGCTGGAGGCGGCGCACGTAGGCGTTCTGCGGCAGCAGCTCCAGCGGCTCGCCGGTCTCCTGCACGCGCTCCGCGGCTTCTTCCGCCTCCTGCATGGCGGCCGCCTCTTCGGTTTCTCCGGAGAGGTCGAACATCTGGCGCAGCACCTGCTCCACCTGTACCTGGGTGTTGCTCCGGACCACGAACGTGGGCTTGTTGTGGTCGATCGCCTCTTTCAGGCGGCCCGGCTCCCGGCGGTAGTGCGCCTTGAGCGCGATCACCGCGTCCGCGTCCTGCCAGGTCTTGGAGATCGTAGCCGGCACGCG
>JAJFMS010000483.1 GCA_020696885.1 Armatimonadota bacterium
CGGAGTGCGTCCGCAGCGCCATTTGCACGAACGCCGGGTCGGCTCCGGTGGGCGGCTGGCCGGGGTTGGACCCTCCCGAGATGAACAGGAGCCCGGTGGAGACGCGCACCTCATCCGGCTGCACGATGGTGATCCAGTGCTCCCAGCGCGTGCGGTCCACCTCGGATGCGGAGCGCCATTCCTGGGAGGTCATGCTCAGCACGTGGACCGTGTAGCCCTCGCCCGGGATGCTCTTTATCAGCTTGTAGGTGTACGCGGGGTCCGGCTTCGCCACGTAGCGGTCCAGCGCGGTGCGAGGGCTCCCCGGCCGCGGCCCGGCGAGCGTTGGGGAGGCCGAGCCCAGCGCGAGCACGGCGAGGAGAGCGAGGTGGAAACTACGAACGCGGCGAGCCATCGGGGGTGCTCCTGGAGGAACTGGAAGTCTTCCCGATAGTTCGCAACCCGCGGGAAAGGCTCCTCTGGCAGCATCCAGGCGTTCAGAGTCCAGAGCGGCGAGTCGGGTGCTGCAGCGCCTGGTAGAGATGATCCCCACTCGGATGCTTTTCCATTACAATGTCGTAGCTATGAGCGCCACCGAGGAACGCGAACGGGCCGTGCAGGCCGCTAAAACGGACTTCCCCACCGCGCTGCAGCGAGCACGCGGTGTTTCGGAAGCGTGGTATCGCGCTCAAGCCCTGGCCTGGGTAACCCGCTTTGCGCCGGAGCCGAAGGTAGCGCGGGTGGCGAAGGAAGCACTGCGGGCCGCCGGCGCTGGAAAGGACAGGTACCAGCAGGTCGGCGCGTCCGCATGGGCGGTCCGCGCCCTCGCGGAACGGGGAAGGCACCAACAGGCGGCAGAGGCGGTGGCCAAGCTCGTCAGACTTTCCCCGGAAATCTCGCCTCCAGCAAGCCGTGTCGCGGCCCTCTTTCTCCTCTGGCAGGGAGCCTGGCCGCTTCACCCGAAGGCTCGGCAACTCCTCTTGCAGCAGCTCGTTGCGGCCTGTCGATTTGACTCGGGCTGGCAGGCCGGGGATACGCTGCGCGACGTGGTCTTGATGGTGGCATCCGAGGATGCCGAAGAGGCCCGGCGCCTCATCAAGCAGATGCCGGAGGGACGCTACCAGCGGCAGGCGCAGAAGCGGTTCGAAGCAGGCGAGGTGTTAACTCCCCGGTCCTTCTTCTGGTAAGCAGGCAGAAGTCCCGTGGGCACCCGCGATTGTTTCCCGGTGGGAGCGTGGGCGCTGCCGACCAGGGCCGGGAGTGACCGTCATCGAACGGAGCTGCAAAGCTCGTCGTCTGAGCCTCGTCAGGCCTCAGGTTTCGCAGCACCGGTCCAGTCGGGCTGGGATATGCTCTAGTCAGTTACGTGCCGGGCGGTCTCACGCTCGGCCACTTGAAGTGTGGGGTACGCCGTGATAACCCCGGGACTGTTCGTTCGGCTAGAGGCGAAGCCCGGTAAGGAAGCGGAGGTAGAGACCTTCCTCTTTGAGGGCCTCCACCACGTGCGAGAGGAGCCGGGGACGGCCTACTGGTTCGCCCTGCGCCTGGGCCCTTCCACCTTCGGCATCTTTGATGCCCTCACCCAGGAGTCGGGCCGCCAGGCACACCTGTCCGGCAGGGTCGCGGCCGCGCTGCAGAAACGCTCCGACGAGCTGTTCGCCCAGCCCCCGGTGATCGAGAAGCTGGACGTGCTGGCCGCCATGGTCTCTGCCTGACAGCCGCCCCGCGCCGGCACGTCCGGAGCGGGGCGTATGGCCCGCCACATCAGCCCACCCCTTCCTCGCCGGGAGCCGTCTCCGCTGCTGCCTCGGGGATCGGGAAGTGCTCCTGCATCCACGCCTGCCACCGCGGCTCCTCGGCCACTGCCGCCGCTCCCGCTCCGAAGAGGAACACGCGCATCGGCAGGTAGATCTGGCCGCCCATCGGCAGCGCGAAGAGGTGAGCCAGGCCGGGCGCCGGATGATTCAGCCGCAAGAGCAGCTCACCGGGAAACTCCGACTCCGCGGGCAGCCCGGCCCACTCCACCAGCCCGGAAAGGCGCGGCGCGTCTCCGGAGGTGCTCACCTGCTCCCCCACCGCGGGGTTGGAAAGCCCGAGCGCGCCGACCAGCGCCTCCCATGCCTCTCCGCGGGTTCCGGGTCCGACGCCCATCAATTGGAACGCCGAGCAGGGCTGTCCCGAGAAATGCGTCACGTAGAGGCGCAGGATGCGGAAGACTGCATTCCAGCCATGCTCGTGCCCCTCGAACTGGCTGTCCCAGTCGTCCGTGCCGGCGAACCAACTGTGGACCACCCGCACCACGCAGGTGTCGCCGCTCTTCGCTTCCACGATCCACTCCGTACCGACGGCCGGATCGTCCGGCCCCATGTCGTGGCTGTCGGTGACGTACCGGTGCGGCGGCTCCCAGGCGGTGATTGTCTCGGAAGAGTCCATCCCGGGACCAAAGCAAGCGGTCTTTGCACCGCCCTCGCGCCCCTCCAACTGCGTCGGCACGAACCACGACGAGATCCCCGGACCGCTGGCGATAGCGGCCCACACCTGCTCCGGACTACCGGGGACTTCCACTTCGGCCTGAACGGATCTACGTCCGGATGGTTCTTTCTTCACGGGCATAAGACGGCTCCACCTCGCCGGCGGCGCGGACAGGAGTGCGCTCGGCCTGGCTAACATCCTCATGCTATCACTTGACAAGTTTTACTGTCAAAGGGCGAGCAGCCTGATTTCGACGAAGTCCCGCGGGGGGTCCGGCGGTCGAACCAGGGCGCAGACCACGCAGCGAGGGGCCTGTGGAGATCGAACAAAATGACCACGCACGCTGGCTCGGCCGGGTGGAGGGGTCTTCCGTCCGGAGGACGACCGGCCGCAGGCCGCCCAGCGAGGTGATTTTCAATCCCTCATGCCTGCTTGCACCCCGTATGCGTCAGAATCCATCAATCCCTCGCCCGCACCCCGTGCGTGGTCGATGCCGAATGGAGGACCTTAATGGCGGAAGAACTGGACTATCAGGCCATGCTCGCCGTAGCGCTGGAAGAAGCGCGGACCGGCCTGGCCGAGGGCGGCATCCCGATCGGGGCCGCGCTGTTCGATGGCGACGGAACGCTGCTGGGGCGGGGGCACAACCGCCGCGTGCAGCAGGGAGATCCGTCCGTCCACGGAGAGACCGACGCCTTCCGGAACGCCGGCCGCCAGCGTAGCTATCGCAACACGGTGATGGTCACCACCCTCGCGCCCTGCTGGTACTGCAGCGGACTGGTGCGGCAGTTCGGCATCGGCACGGTGGTGGTCGGCGAGTCGGTCAACTTCCAGGGCGGCGTGGAGTGGCTGCGCGAGTACGGCGTGAGGGTGATCGACCTCCACTCCGAGGAGTGCGTCCGGCTCCTGGCGGAGTACATCGCCGCTCACCCGGAGGTCTGGAACGAGGACATCGGCGAGGAGTAGCGGCGCACCACGGCCTGCGCGAGCGCGAGGAGGGACGGCAGCTCCCGCAGCCGGCCCTCCTGCCAGCACCGGGTGGTCGCCTCTGCTCCAAGCGCCGACCGCGCCTCCTCCATCGCCTGCTCCTGCGTCAGCGCATCAGACGCCGAAAGCGGCACCGAGATCTCCTCGCGCAGCCGGGAAGCCGCGGCGAGTAGACGTACTCCCGCCGCCGGATCGCCGTGGGAGATCTCCAGACCGCCGATCGCCTCCAGGGAGTAGGCCACGCTGCGCCGGTCCCCGATTTCGAGCGTTAGCTCCAGGCTCTCCGTGTAATACCGGGCCGCCGTTTCGGCGCCCTCCTTGCGCAGCGCGATCCGCCCCAGACTGTTCAGGGTAATGGCGAGGCTGCGACGGTCGCCCAACTCGCGGCGCAGGGAGAGGCTCTCTTCCAGCAGCGGGCGGGCCGCGGCGAGGTCTCCTCGGGAAAGCGCCAGGAGCCCGAGGTTGTTGAGTGACGCCGCGATCCCCCAGGTGTCCCCCAGCGCCCGGCGGTGCGCCAGCGCCTGCTCATACAGGCGCGCGGCAGCGTCGTGCTCGCCCTCCGCGGCCGCCAGGATCCCCAGGTAACCATCCGTGGTCGCGATCCCCTGCCGGTCTTCCGCACGCTCCCAGAGGCTTCGGCTCTCCAGGAACAGGGAACGCGCCGTCTCGCGCTCGCCCTGGTCCTTGGCGGCGATGGCCAGCGTCCCGATCGCTTCGGCGCGGCCACGATCGTCTTCCAGCGTGTCCCAGAGGGCCAGTGCGGACCGGGCCCACTCACGGGCGGACGCGTACTCGCTCAGGTAGAGCGCCAGGAAGCCGCTCCAACCGAGCAGGCGGGCGCGCAGGCGGCGCTCGTGGGGTGCCTCGGGAGCGGCCGGGAGGTGCTGGAGGGCCCGCCCCATCTGCCGGCATCCGTCCGCGAACAAGCCGCGGATTTGCCAGTAACGTCCCAGCGCCAGGGCCAGGTGAGCG
>JAJFMS010000484.1 GCA_020696885.1 Armatimonadota bacterium
TGGCCCTCGCCCACTACCCCCCGTCCTACACCCAGGCGCTGCCGCCGATCTTCGTGGCGACCGGCGCCTGCCTGGTGATCTGGTTCCTGACCCAGGCGCTGGGCACCACCCTGGTAGCCAACGAGCAGCAGGGCCAGTTGAGCCGGGGCGCCCTGGGCGCGGCATTCCTGGCCGCCCCGGCCTCCATCGTGGGGACCTGGCTCACCCACCACTACCTGGGCAACGGCGCCATCGGCGCGGTGCTGGCAGACAACTTCGTGGAAGGGTGCATGCTCTTCTATTACATCAGCGTATTGCCCCGCTCATTGTTCCCGAGAGAGACCCTGGCCTACGTCTTCCGCGTGTCGGTCTGCGCCGCGGCGATGGCGGTGGTGGTGCTGCTGCTCGGCAACCGGTTCGGCTTAGTGGCGCTGGTCCCCGGTGTGTTGACCTACGCGGCCGGCTGTTGGGTCCTCAAGTGCATCGGCGAGCAGGGTGTGTTGACCTACGCGGCCGGCTGTTGGGTCCTCAAGTGCATCGGCGAGCAGGATCTGGCGCTCATGCGCTCAATCCTGGGTCGCCGTTTTCAGGCGGTCACCCCGTGACCCGCATCCCTTAGGAGACGCGATGAAGATATCAGTAATCGTCTGCACGCGTGATCGCCACGAAACGATCGCGCAGGCGCTCGAGAGTATCGCGGAGTGCGACTACCCGAGCTTCGACCTGCACGTGATGGATCAGAGCACGAACACCCTCACCCGCCAGGCGGTGGAAGCATTGACCGAGAAGTACCGGGATCGCTGCGCGATCCGGTACCATCACCTCACCAAGGCGGGGCTCTCGCGAGCCTACAACGCCGGAATGACGGCGTCCGACGGGGAGCTCCTCGCCTTCACGGATGACGACTGCATCGTGCCCAGCGATTGGCTCGCGCAGATCGCGGCGGCGTTCGCGGGAGATCCGGAAGCCGGTCTGATCTACGGCCAGGTGCTCATCCCCACCAGCCTGCGCGAAGACGTGGCCGCCGGAAACATCGTGCCCGCGCTGCCGATCCCGCGCCGCGAGCGCCTCTCCCGGCGCGACGGCTTCAAGGTGTTCGGCATGGGCGCCAACATGGCGATCCGCCGCAGCTTGCTGGAGCACGTCAAGGGATTTGACGAGGCCCTGGGCGGAGGCGGCCCGCTGCGGTCCTCGCAGGACTTCGACTTCGCCTACCGCACCTATCGCTCTGGAATGGCGATTCTCCTGGTGCCGGAAGTGTGGGTGGACCACTACGGAGTGCGGACCCGGGCGCAGTGGCCCGCTACCCTGGAAGCCTACGGCATCGGCGACGGCGCTTTCTATGGCAAGCACGTCCGCTGCGGGGACACCCGGGCCGCCTGGCTGCTGGCCAAGACGCTGCTGCGGAGCTGGGCGCGGGAAGTCCGCCGGACGGCACGCGCCCGGAGCTGGACCCGGGACATCTACGGTCGCAACCTGATGGTGGGATTCCGCCATGGCGCTCGCTTTGCCATCGACCGCGAGTTCCGGTTGTACCGAGAGACGGCGGCGGCCAAGATGATCGTCACGGAGGCGAACGTCGTGACGTCCGCCAAGCGCGGGTGAAGCGTGGTGACACCGTTAGAGCAACTTAAGGCAGAGCCCACCGCAGCCTCCCCGCCGCTGTGGGCCAGGTGGTCGTCGCGCGTCTCCGACGCCCTCAGCTCGGAGCTCGGCATCGGCACCGTCCCCTGGCGCTATCTGGCGGCCAGTGCGCTCGTGTCTCTGCTGCCTTCGTTTGCCATGTACCGGACGCGCGCGTTCCTGTACCGCCTGGCAGGTTTCGACGTCCGGAAGGGCGCGGTCCTACATGGCCGGCTGACCCTGATCGGCTGCGGCAACATCTACGCGAACCTCCACATCGGCGAGGGCTGCCGGATCAACAGCCCCTGCATCATCGGCCTGATGGACGAGGTGATCCTGGAGAGCCAGGTGGTGATCGGTTACGGGGTCACCATCACCACCGCGGCGCACGAGATGGGCTGTCCGGAATGCCGCGCCGGCGCGGTCTACGGCAAGCCGGTCTGTATCGGAAGAGGAGCCTGGGTGGCTGCCAACGCGACGATCCTTCCGGGCGTTACGATCGGCCCCGGCGCAATCGTGGGCGCCGGCAGCGTTGTTACCCACGACGTGCCTGCTCATACGTTTGTCGCCGGGGCGCCGGCCCGCATCATTCGCTCTCTGAGGCCGGTTCAGGAAGAGTGAGCGGCGCAGTTGGGTGGGATGGAATGGGAGCGCCGGACTCGTGTCGCAGGCGCCGGAGTAATTAATGGACCGTCCAGGGACTTCTCGTTTCGAACCGGAGCAGATCGGAACACAGGCGATCTTCTCACGCAGAGTGGACCGGAGCGCCGGTGCCAACCGCTCACACTCGGGTGACTTCCGGCGGTTCCTCCGGAAGGCTCGATATGAACTCAGAAGCCTGTACCGCGCGTGTCGCCCCCGGCTCTGGCTGTTTACCAGCCTGGCCGCGCTAGTCCCGGACTTTGCGGCGCCGGCGCTTCGCGGCCAGTTATACCGGTGGGCGGGGTGCCAGATCCAGCATGGCGCCGCTTTGCTGGGGGCCATCAAGCTGGTGGGCGGCGGGGACGTCGCCTCCCGGCTCGTGCTCGCCGAGGGCGTTACGATCGCGCCCGGGGTCACGTTCGGCCTTGATGCCCGGATCACCATCGGCAAGAACGCCTCCGTGAGCCCGAACGTCGTGCTCTACACCGGCACCCACGGCCTCGGCTTCGGCTCGCAGCGGATGCTGCCGCGAGTCATCCCCAAGGAGATCCAGGTGGAAGAAGGGGTGTGGATCGGCATGCACAGCCTCATCCTTCCGGGGGTGGTGCTGGGGCGCGGCTGCGTGGTCTCGGCCGGAGCGGTCGTCACCGAGGATGTGCCGCCGAATGCGCTCGTCGCCGGAAACCCGGCCGTGGTGCAGCAATTGCTGCCGTTTGGGGACCGGTAAACGCCATGCCCGAATCGCCCGCCCAGACCCCGTTGATGACGGTAGTCATCCCCACCTTCAACCGGAAGGAGAGCCTCCGCAGAACCCTCGGCGCGCTCGAGCGGCAGGAGAGCGCTTCGTTCGAGGTGCTGGTGGTCTCGGACGGGTCCACCGACGGTACCGATGACCTGGTGGAGGAGCTCAGCCGGACATCGCCGTTTCCGCTCCGGCTGATCGCCCAGCCGAACGCGGGGCCGGCCCGGGCGCGGAACCGGGGCGTGCAGGAAGCCCAGGGTGAGATCATCGTCTTCCTGGACGATGACGTGGAGCCGCTGCCGCGCTTTCTCACCGTGCACGCGCTCCACCACGCGCAGGACGACTGCCTGGCGGTAATCGGCCCGATGCTGCCCGACCCGCTCCTCAAGTGGCGAGAGCCGGTGTGGATCGCCTGGGAGCACGCCTCGCTGCAGAAGGAGTACACCCGCCTGGTGACCGGCTTCTGGCCCTCGGCCTCCCCCAACCACTTCTATACCGGCAACGCCTCCGTGCGCCGGTGCCACCTGCTGGCCGCCGGCGGCTTCGACGAGGAGTTCAAGCGCCAGGAGGACGTGGAGCTCGCGTTCCGCATGATGCGCCAATGCGGCATGCGGTTCAAGTTCGACCCGGAGGCGGCCGGAACGCATCGGCCGTCGCGCACCTTCGCCTCCTGGCTGCACGTTCCGTACGCGTACGGAGCGCTGGACGTGGTCCGGGCGCGCCGGGGTGACGTGGCCTGGGCGCGCGTGCGGCACGGCTACTGCCGGCGCAACCTCATTACGCGGGCGCTGGCCGGAGTGGTGCTGACCTGCCCGCCCACTTCCGCACCGCTCCGGCTCCTGCTTCTCGGCGCGGCGCGCGCCGCCTACGGCCTGCGACAGGGTGCCGCCGCGGCCGCGGCCCTCAGCGTGGTGTACAATCTCCGCTACCTGGAAGGCGTGCGGCAGGAACTGGGCGCGGGCCGGCGGACCCTCGGGGTGCTGCGGGCGACCACCGAGCCGCGGTGACCCGTTACTACAGGCGCCGTCTCCGGGAGGTGCTGCCCGGATATCTCCGGGACTGTCCTGAACTACGATTCGGAACCAGGAAGTGCTCTCGGCTGATTGCCGGAGTCCCGACGGAAGTCGGGGGCTCGATTGACCTGCCCGGAACCCCGACTTCCGTCGGGACTCCGGCAACCGCGCGAAGGGCTAACCAAACACGGAAACGGATTGCATCCCTCGCGAGTGACCGCCCGGTCATCGCGAACCCCGTGGCAACCGCTCGGTTACGGGCACATTGAGGCGACGAGGCGTCGCACCTCCGATTTCGAGATGACTTGCACATCGGCGGGCTTCTGGAATGTACCTCGTGCCACTCCGAAACGCCGACCCCCAGGTGTCATCCCTTGGCCGCATCCTCCTCCCCGTCGCCTCCCGCGGGCGAGCAGTCCGCTCTCCATGCTGCCGCTGGGCCGCATGTAACCTGCGTACTGCCCACGCGCGATCGGCCCCGGTTCGTGCGGCAGGCGGTGGGGTACTTCCTGCGCCAGGACTATCCGCATCGCTCGCTGATTATCCTCGATGACGGCGCGGAGCCGGTAGAGGAGCTCATCAGCGACCTGTCCTCCCCCAACGATCCCCGCCTCCAGTACGTCCGCCTGGACCCGCAGCGGCCCCTCTCCCGCGGCGCGAAGCGCAACCGCGGCTGCGAGCTGGCGCCGGAAGGGTCGTTCATCGCGCATTGGGATGACGACGACTGGATGGCTCCGGACCGCCTCTCGCGGCAGGTGCGGGGAATGCTGTCGTCCCAGGGAGATCTCAGTTCGGCGGCCGGCGTGCTGCATTACCGGCCCGCCACCGGGCAGTCGTG
>JAJFMS010000485.1 GCA_020696885.1 Armatimonadota bacterium
CCGCAACGTCTACGTGACCGGACGCACCACCTCGCTGGAGTTCCCGGTTACCCCGGGCGCGTACCTGCAGGCCTATTGCGGCGGGAATTTGGACGGCTTCGTCACCAAGATCAACCGGGCCGGCGACGAGATCATCTACAGCACCTACCTCGGCGGCACGGGCCAGGATGACGGCCGCGGCATCGACGTGGACTCGGACGGCAACGCCTACGTCACCGGCTACACCGGCTCTCTGGACTTCCCGGTTACGCCGGGCGCCTTCCAGGAGACGTTCGGCGGGGCCAACGCCGAGGGCGGCGGTAACTCCGACGCCTACGTGTTCAAGCTCGATCCGGACGGCGCGCTGCCGGTCTACAGCACCTACCTCGGCGGTGGTCCCACCGTGAAGAGCAACGGTGACGACTGGGGCAACGCGATCCGCGTGGACGATCGTCGCAACGCCTACGTCACCGGAGCGACCAACGCGCTGGACTTCCCGAAGAAGAACGCGCTGCAGAGCCGCATCGAGAAGACCGACGCGTTTGTCACCAAGTTCCTCCCGGACGGCGACGCGGTGGAGTTCTCCACCTACCTGGGCGGCGCGAAGTATGACGAAGGCTTCGGGATCGCGGTGGACCCGAACTACGGGATCTACGTCGTAGGCACCACGGCCTCCCCGCAGTTCGGCGCCGCGCCGGACTTCGGCCAACTGCCGCTCTTCCTGACGAAGTACAAAGGCGGCGACTCGGACGCGTTCGTGACCCGGCTGAACGCCAAGGCCTCGCGGATGAGCTACTTCCGCTACGTGGGCGGCTCCAAAGCCGATCACGGCAAGGGCATCGCGGTGGACAGTGGGCTCAACTGCTGGATCACCGGCACCATTAACGCCCCCAACGCGCGCATCAACAACACCGATCCGCCTCCAAGCAACGCCGACGCCTTCGTGCTGAAGCTAGACCCCACCGGCGATAAGGACCTGTTCCAGACGCTGCTGAAGGGATCGAAGGACGATCACGGCTGCGCGATCTGTCTGGATGTCTACGGTGGGGCCTACGTGGTCGGCGACACGCTTTCCACGAACTTCAGCAAAGGTGCGCTGAAGCCATTCCAGGACCACCCGCTGGGCCGCATGGAAGCCTTCGCGGTGAAGATCCCGTCCAAGCCGGCCGGAAAGCTGAGCGTCTCGCCGATGCGGCTGAAGTACAACAGCTTCGTCGGCGGGCCGATCACCCGGATCGTTACGATGCGCAACACCAGCAAGACCCCCGTGGCTGTGACGCTGGGAGAGCTGACCCCGCCGTTCAAGGTGCTCCTGAACGAGACGGAGTTCATCGTGGAGCCGGGCCAGACGATCCTCGTCCCGGTCTCATTCGCCGAGAAGACTACGGCTGGGGTGTACGTCCAGGACCTGGAGATCAGCACCACCGCCACCGGCAAGAAGGCCTGCACCAAGGTCCACCTGACGGGTATTGCCCGGTAGGACCGGCGGCAACCGAATACTGAAGAAGCCCGGCTCGCAGTGCGAGCCGGGCTTCTTTGGGTCTGGGAAGCGGGGAAATGGGGAACCGAGGAAATGGGGAAATGGGGCGCCGAGCGGTGAGGCCTCGTTTCCTTGTTTCCCTTTTATTCTCCCTGGCGGAGTAGGGCGAGGATCTCGTTGCCGAACGCTTGCAGCTTGGAGCGGCCGACGCCGGGAACGTCTCCAAGGGCCGGGAGGGTCTTCGGCCGGATACGAGCGATCTCGTACAGCACGCGGTCGTGGAAGATGACGTAGGCCGCCACGTTCTCTTCGCGGGCCTTCTCGCGCCGCCAGGCGCGGAGCAGCTCGAAGAGATGGCTTTCCTCGTCGCTGCGCGGGGCGTCGTCGAGCCGGGCGGCCTGTCCCGGTCGGCCTTCCGCCACGATGCCGGAAGCGGTGCGGAGGCACGAGTCGCAGACGCCGCAGCCTTCGGGGAGCGGGCGACCGAAGTAGAGGCTCACGAACTCCTGCCGGCACTGGGCCGTGAGCAGGTACTTCCCGAGCAACTCTAGCCGGCGGACATCCATCTCGCCCATCCGCTTCAGCGCGCGGGCGAGCTCCAGGTCGAAGCCCGGCACGTTGGCCGCGCGGATCCCCATTCCGCGCGCGCCACTCCGGAAGCGGATCCAGCCGCGCTCCTGCCAGTCCAGCAGCAGCGGCTCCAACGCTTCGAGCTGCACGCCCGCCGCCGTCGCGACCTTCGCGGAGGTGAGGGTCAGCGGACGTCCGTTCAGCCCCAGCGAGGCGGCGAAGTGCCGGAACGGAGCCACCGCGCTGGCGTCAGCGGCGCGGTCCCGGCCGGTGGCCACCATCCAGATGGTGCCGGGGAGGTCGTAGCCGCGCTCGACTGCACCGATCCCCTGCAGCAGACTGATGCCCACTCGGACGCGCGTGGCGTCTCCGGCTTCCCGTTCCAGCTCCTCGGCGGGCACGCCCACCCAGCCCTGGGGAGCCCGGCGCGAGATCGTGCGGTAGAGCGAGGCGATCTCGCCGGCCTGGAGGCGGTCCTGGTTGGTCCGCCGTGTCAGGTTGCTCTTGTCGTACGAACTGTAGAGGAGCACACACCGCGCAGGGAGGCCGTCCCGGCCAGCGCGGCCGGCTTCCTGGTAGTAGGCCTCCAGGCTGCGGGGTAGGTTATAGTGGATCACCAGCCGCACGTCGGCCTTGTCCACGCCCATCCCGAAAGCCACGGTCGCCGCCATCACGCGCGTCTCGCCGAGCATGAAGCGCGACTGCGTGCGGTCTCGCGCCTCCCGCTCGATTCCGGCGTGGTAGGCGTCCGCGGCAATCCCTTCCTGGCGGAGTTTCGCGGCCAACTCTTCAGCCAGCTTGCGGCGGTCCACGTAGATGATTGCGGGGCCGTGCTCTTCCCGGAGTAGGTTGAGGACGGCGCTCCACTTCTCCGGGTCGCCGTTCACCTTCTGCACGGAGAGCCGGAGATTGGGGCGGAACGTGCCGAGGTTGACCCGCTCCAGTGGTACGTCGAGCTGCCGGGAGATATCGTCCTGCATCTCCGGGGTGGCCGTGGCGGTGAGCGCCAGCACGGTAGGGCGGCCCAGGTCTTGCAGCACGTCCCGGATGAAGAAGTAGTCCGGCCGGAAGTCGTGTCCCCAGAGGGAGACGCAGTGCGCTTCGTCGATGACGAACAGTGAAACGCCCCGCCGCTTCAGCGCCTGCACGAACGAGCGCTGGCGGAGACGCTCCGGCGCCGCGTAGATGAGCGAGACTTCCCCGGAGGCCATGGCCTCCATGCGGCGGTCCGCCTCGCCCGGCTCCAGCGAGCTGTTGATCAGCGTGGCGCGGCGGAAGAGGCGGGACGGGAGCCCGTCCACCTGGTCCTTCATCAGCGCAATGAGTGGCGAGATGACCACGGTAGCCCCGGGTAGGAGCGCGGCGGGGAGTTGGAAGCAGATCGATTTGCCGGCGCCGGTGGGCATGAGACCCAGCACGGAGCGGCCCTGCATTAGCGGGACGATCACGTCCAGCTGTCCGGCACGGAAATCACTGTAACCGAAGATTCGGCTCAAGGCGGCGGTGAGCGCTTCCCGGTCCGTGGGTGGCGGCCCTGTGAGCTCGCCTTCGCCCACCGTCTCGCGCAGCTCGGCCAGCTCCTCCTCGAGGTACTCGCGGAGGTGGTCCTCTACCACGGCCGTGTCCTCTCCCAGCCGGCGCAAGGCTTCGAGGCGGACCAGGTTGGCTTCGGGGTCCTCCGGCGCCGCGCCACGCAGCAGCTCCAGCGCGCGAGTCAGTTCATCCAGCAGCAGATGCGCGCGGGCGCGTCCCACGGCGTCGCCGCCGGCGCGGAACCGCTCGTCCGCGCGGCTGGCCCGCTCCATCGCGAGGAACACTTCGCCCACGGCCCGATGGCCCCAGGGACCCGCGTCCGGGTCGTTCACCAGGTCCCGGGCCAGCTCCTGGGCGGCCTGCACGTCTCCGGTTACCGCCAGCGCGCGGCAGCGATCATACCGGTCACGGGGGAGCTGGGCTGCTTCCGGCAGCAGTGAGAGGGCGGTCGGACACTGCCCCCAGCGCAGAAAGAAGCGGGCCACCTGTCTCCGGGTGGCGTCCGGGAGCGCCTGGAGGCCGGCGGTGCTGAGTCCGAGACTTTCCGGCGTTATCGGTGCGACGGGAGTCGTGGCGTCATGCATGGGGCATCAGAACGGGGACCGCCAACTGTTGGGCGCGGGGTACGAGACGGAGCCGGCGGGCGGTCATGATACCATGGCCGCCGCGGACGCGGGCGAGAGAAAATGCTCGCTTTGCCGCAGTTCGGATCACTTCTCTTCCGAGCCTCTTCCGATCCACTTCGCGACTTCTGCACCTCTGTGGTTCAATGGGCGCTCGAGGGTGGCCTCTATCTGCGTGGTTGAAGGACGTGGAGAAACACCGCGCGAACAGGACCTCCGCCGCGCCGCTTTATGCCCCGCCGCGGGCCGTGCAGGACGCCCTCCGCTCCCGCCAGGTGGAGATCGACTCTCCACAGATGGAGCAGTCCCGGGTCTGGAGTCTCTTCGATGGGGATTTGTCCACCCTGGGCCGCACCGAGGCGCTGAACCCGGCCGTCATCCGCATCGCGTTCCCCGCGCCGGTGCGGATCGAGTATGTGCGCGTGGCGACCAGCCACGGCGACCACGTCTTCTCCGTGGCCGCGGCGGACACCATTGCGGACCTGCGAACCGGGCAGAAGACGTTCCGCAAAATCGTGTCGGAGCGCCCCGCCCAGGAGTCCGGCGCCGGCGTACGGCTGGAGCAGCCGGTAACCGCCCGGGCCTTCCAGCTCACGGTCCGCCGCGTGACCGGCGACAACTACGTCCACATCAACGAATGGGAGTTGTGCCGCTCGGCGCGCCTGACCGGCCTGCGCATCATTCCGGCCGGCAGCGACGCGCGCCTTTACCCGGGTTGGGAGGCGCGCTACCGGCTCCAGGCACTGTGCGACGATGGGGCGACTGCTCCCGCAGCCAAGCAGGAAGCGGCCTGGACCGCCGCGGACCCGGCCGTGGCGACGGTGGCGAACGGACTGCTCACCGCGCGCAGCTCGGGGCAAACCCAGATCCGGGCCAGGCAGGGGACGCTCTCCGCCGAGCTGCCGGTCTCCATCGAGCGGCCCGTGCTCCCGCCGCAGGAAGAGACGTTCACCGACCTCGCGAAGCCGATGCCCGGCGCCCAGTGGGAAGTGCCGTTCGTAGTCGTGAACCTGATCCCCACGCCGAATGGGCGCACCGTCGATGAGGGCATCACCGGGTGGAAAGGCAGCGTGGCGGCGCTGAAAGCGCGCTGCCTGCGTCTGGCGCGGAATACCAAGTGGATGCTGGAAGAGGGCAGCCGCTTCCATGGCTACCGGGATCCCGCGGCCAAGCCCGCTCTCGGTTACCGGTGCGTGAAGTACGTCACCCTCTACGAGCCCGCGCCGCACGGCACCCGGACCGGCACCGAGCCGCCGGTCTACTTTCCGGACTACGCGCAGATCGTGCGCCGCATGGGCGGCGAGCAACTCGTGAACGGGCAGGGGGTCAAGGAGTTCTGGATCTACCACTGGCACCACGGCGACATCAGCCCGGTGGAGACCAACCTGGCCAGCCCGCTCACCGGAGACATCTCCAACAGCGACCGGCGCGAGGACCTGCCGCTGTTCAAGTCGACCTACATGGTCGTGGGGGTGAACTTCGCGCGCGGGCCGGACAAGCACGTCCACAACATCGGACACCAGATGGAGTCGGTGCTCTCGCACATCGCGGAACGGCAGGACGGCAGCTCCGATCTCTTCTGGAAGCGGTTCTGCGGGATGGGTCCGGACGGCAAGTTTCAGCCCGGCCGCGCCGGCACCTGTCATCACCCCCCGAACGCCCGGAAAGACTACGACTACTACAACGATACGCCCGCGGACAGCGACATCGAGGACTGGAAGCCGGACGGCACCGGCGCCCGGAAGCCGGTCTCCCGCAAGACGTGGGAGAGCCTGGATTACCGCTTCCCCACCGGCGACCGAATCCGGATGCCCGGCACCGTGCTGGAAGACGACGCCCAGTGGTACCTCTACTGGTTCCAGAACTTCCCCGGCCGCGGCAGCCGGATCCCCCACCCGAAGGGCGAGATGACCAACTGGTGGCGGTTCCTCGGCGACTACGACGGCGCCATCCGCGAGAAGTACGGCCTCTGGAAGGCGAAGTAACCGGTCGGCGCCGCTATTTCTTGTCCGGCAGCGTACCCACCAGCGCTTCGAAGTCCCGCAGGATGAACCCGGCGCGGGCGCGGCTCATGCCGAAGAGGTCTCGCTCGTGATCGTATTCTCCGGAGAGCTTGCGAAGCGCCCTGACA
>JAJFMS010000486.1 GCA_020696885.1 Armatimonadota bacterium
GGGCCTGCACCCGCCGCTGCCCCCCACTGACCTCGCGGCTCGCGTCAAGAACAAGCGGGTGCAGCTCACCTGGGTCCAGTCCGCCAGCAACGGGATCACGGCGAACCGCGTCTACCGCGCCTCGGCCGCCGGCGGTCCGTTCCTACCAATCGCCACCGTGCTGCCCGGCCAGCCCAAGTACGTGGACAAGCGCGTGCCGGGCCGGGGTCGGTACTACTACCGCGTGACGGCGGTGGATACGCACGCCCTGGAGAGCGGGGCAGCCGGGGCGGAGGTGCAGGTGGGATCGAGGCGGCCGCAGCGCTGATCCGAGCTCAGGTCCCCCAATGGGACGCGAGTAAGAGTATGAGTAAGAGAAAGAGTAAGATTCTGGGTGCAGACCGGTGCGGCCGCGGTCAACTCTACCTGAACACCTGAACACCTGAACACCTGAACACCTGAACACCCAACTGCCTACCGAGGAAGCGTCCACACGCCACCGGCGCGGGCTTCCGCCACCATGGAGGGCAGCTCGGCGTGGGCGCGCTCCTGGCAGTCCGGGCAGAGGTAGGCAGCGTCTTCCGGGAACGGTCGCTCGAACAGGGTGTAGAAGAACTGGGCGCACTGGGCACGGTTGTCGTAGGTGAGCGGGCAGCCGGCTTCCCGGAACACGATGCCGGGGTGCCGCCACTCCGGGTACCCCTCCGACGTGAGCTCACCCTTTACCCACTCCAGGAAGCGCGGGCCGCGGCCGCAGCCGTCGCAGCGAACGTTGGTCAACAGCATCGATCTTCTCCCACGAGCGCGGCGCCTGCACCAGCTAGCACCCCGGATCCAGCCTACGGAACCGCCAGCAGCGGCCGCATCTCCTCCAGGCGTTTGCGGCCGATGCCGGTCACGTTCATCAGGTCTTCCACGCGCTCGAACGGCCCGTACTGCGAGCGATAGGCCAGAATTCTGGCCGCAGTGGCCGGCCCCACGCCCGGCAGCCGCTCCAAATCCGCTTTGCCGGCGGCATTCAGGTGCACCCGTCCGCTCCCCGATGCGCCTCGTGCGGAGGTGCCGGTGGTGGGCGAGCTCGCGAACGGATACCGGCCCTTCGCTTTACCGCCCGCGCCGGCCGGCACAAACGCCGGCTCCGCGGTGGGGCGGTGGGCGCCAGCCGCCTCAGTGCCCCCAAGCACCGGCACCCGCACCTGCTCGCCGTCTTTCAGGAAGTCGGCCAGGTTGATCCTATCCAGATCCGCCCGAGACGTCGCGCCGCCGGCCAGCGTGATCCCATCGAGCACCCGGGCCGAGGCGGGTAACGAATAGACCCCTGGCTGCCGGATGGCGCCGACCATGTGCACGCGGATCACGCCACTGGGGCTCAAGGCCGGCGGGGTGGCGGGGCGGGGTGCGGAGGCGCGCGCCCCGGGCTCCGCTGGCAGCCCGGGGCGTGGAGGCCGGCGGTAGCTGTTTAGAGCTACCCCGGCCGCCGCCAGCGCGCCGCTCACGGCGAGCAGGCTGAACATCCACGCCGCCCGGTGCTGCACGGGGGTTAGAAGTCGAAGTTGCCGATGTTCTCCTTCGTGAAGAGCATCGGATCGCCCAGGAGCACCTCGTTGCCCTTCACGGTCTTCTTACCCATGCGGCCGGCGTTCAGCTCCGTGGACCCGGGCTTCAGCTCACCCTTCGCCACGGCGCGGGCCACGTGCACGGTGAGGTACCCGAGGTCGACCGGGTTCCAGAGGATCACGGTTTTGACCACGCCCTCGTCCACAAACGGCTTCATGTCCTTCGGCGTGCCCAGCCCGACCACCGCGATCTTACCGGCCTGTCCGGCCTTCTTCACGGCGTTCGCCGCGCCGGGGAGCGCGACGGAGGTCATCCCGTAGATGCCCTTGACGTCCGGGTGCACTTTGAGGATGCTCTGCGCCTTCTCCTCGGACTTGATCTGGTTCTCACCGGCGTACTCCGGCTCCAGGATCGTCATCTTCGGGTACTTCTGGGCGCGGTACTCTTCCATCTTCTTGAGCCACGCAGACTGGTTAGGCGCCGTCGGCGAGGAGCTCACCACGCCCACCTTGGCCGTCTCGCCGGCCTGCTTCGCCATCTCGTCCACCATCGCCTTCGCGAGGTCTTCGGCCCCGGCCTGGTTCACGAAGAACTGGCGCTTGGAGCTCTCGGGGTTGGCGTCCGCGTCCCAGGTGATGGCGGAGATCCCCTCGTCCCGGCAGCGGGCCAGGGAGGTGGAGATCTGCTCCGGGTCGTTACAGGCCACGGCCACGGCGTCGAACTTCTTGATGCGCCAGGTATCGAGGATGCGGCTCTGCTCCTCGCTCTTGTCCTCAGTCGGGCCGTCGTAGGTAAGCTCCACGTCGCCCAGCTCCTTAGCCGCCTCCTCGGCGCCCTGCTTGCACGCGTTGAAGTAGGGGATGCCGATCTGCTTCGGCATCACGCCCAGCTTGATGGTGCCGCCCGCGGTGGCCGTGCCGGTGGAGCTGGTCCCACCGCTGTTGGCGGGACCGGAAGGGGAGGTGGAGGGGGTGCAGCCGACGAGGGTAAGGGCCAGCCCGGCAGAAAGTAGGGGGAAGACGGATCGCATGCGAACGCTCCTTCAGAACGCCGGGACGCACCGGCGCGGACGGCGGACCACTGGGTGAGGCTCGCTGTCATCGTACCGCCAGAGCGAGCAATCGTGATTATACCGATGCTCCGGAAGCAAGGTCAACGCGAGTAAGCCGGTCCCGCCGCCTGGCGCGCGGATCGTCCCCGGCGAGTGCCGCCGGACCAGCGGGAGTTACCTCGGTCGGCACCGAATAGGGAGGGTGTTGGGTGTGCAGGGTGAGAACGCGGCTAAACCGGTCTGCGCCCGGATCTTTCTCATTCTCTTTCTCGGCCCCAGAACCCGGTGATCGGCCTCGGAAAATGAAGCGAGCCGGCCATGGGCAGGACTTCGAGGTCCTGCCCATGGCCGGCTCATTGCTGAAAGCCGCGATCGCTACGGGGCGTAGTACGGATTGCGGCCGCCGGCGTGGTCCGTGACGTCCAGGATCTCCAGGATCTCGGGGATCTGGTCGCGGAGGATGCGCTCCACGCCCTGCTTCAGGGTAGCCGCCGCCATCCCGCAGCCCTGGCACCCGCCGCCCATCTTCAGGTAGACGGTGCCTTCCTGGTAGTCGATCAGGCTGATGTTGCCGCCGTGTGAGGCGACGGCGGGGTTCACCTGCTCCTCCAGCACCTGCTCGATCTGGCGCCAGATGTCCCCTTCGGGGCCTTCGGGCGCACTCTTCCGAGCGGCCTGCTTCGGGACGTCGTTCGGGTTATCAAACTGGAAGCCGCCTCCAGCGGCGGTGTCCAGCCAGTTGAGCGTGGCGCCATCCAGAAACGGCTGGCTGCCGTTGTCCACCAGCACCTTGAACCCGGTGAAATCGAGCACCGTGTCATTTGCAGCGGGCTTGCCATCGGGCTCCAGCGCCATGGAGTACTTGCCGCGGAACGGCGCCATGACGCGGATCGTCTCCACCGCCGGCTCCTGTGACTGCAGCACGGAACGGATCTTCTCCTGCGCCTTCTCGGTGATCTCCAGTTGCACGCTTGCCTCCTCTTTCCTCGGCTCCGCCTGCGCAGGGATCGGCGCGCACCGGTGCCAGGCTATTCTTACCCACCAGCGGCAGTGGTGTCACGGAGGCCCGTACGGGGACGTTCAGGTGTTCGGGGGTTCAGGTGTTCGGGAACGGGTCGAGTCTCGGGGGCGGGCCCCTTCGGCCGCCGTCTCACACTAACCGAACACCGCGCACCATTACCTCACGGCAACAGCTTGCCGGGCGGGATCGCGCACGGCGAAGGCGCAGAGGTAGCCTGGGGCGCCCGACGGTTCCGTGGACGTGATGCGCACGTGATAGGTGGACCCCTGAGCCGTGACCAGGAGGCCGTCCTCTCCCACGCTGTTCAACAGCCGGTTCGCCAGGCCACCGTGACCAAATGCCAGGCGCAGATAGCCGATCTCACCCCGTGGATCCTCCGGCAGGGCGACGTGTACGGTCAGGCGCGTGGTGCCGGCGTCCAGCTCGAGGTTGGCGTCCCATTCTTGCGGCGTTTCAGGTAGCATCATCCTCGGCTCCCGGATCCAAGGCAACCTCGAAAGGCGATCGATCGAGGGGTTGTGAACTGAAGTAAACTACCCGTGGTAATCACGCGTGTGCAATGACGGTGGTTCGCCCGGGTGGCGGAGTGACCGCGCCGCGTTTGCTAATTCCCCTAGCCTGCTTAAAGCTCGGGCGCTCGCAAACCGACATCCAAATCAGGATGCAAAACCCGACACGAGGCAGTATGGAAGCCCCGCCTGACGCTACGAACCCGCAAACAGCCCCTTCCGCGTCGCAGCGGCGCCTGGCCGGCGCCGTCTCGCTGCGCGAGTTGGAGGACGGCGAG
>JAJFMS010000487.1 GCA_020696885.1 Armatimonadota bacterium
CGTAGGGCGCAACCGCTGTGTCCGCCCCATCCAGGTACCACGCAATCCGTACGCGTTTGCTTTCTCAAAGGCTGAAGCCCCGTGCACGGGGGTTTCCAGGTGTAGCGCGGCGGTTTGAGCGCCGCGCGGGGCAGGGAGGCGGGGTACGTCACGGACTTATGAACACCACCACTATCGGAGCTCCAGCTCCCGGCGGGTGTAGTGCGCCACGGCCGCGTGATCCAGCTCCACGCCCAATCCGGGACCGGGCGGCAGCGGCAGGGTGCCGTTGGAGTATGGCCAGTCCCAGGTGACCAGGCTGTCCCGGATGAGGGCGCTCTGGAAGTCCGAGGGCATCACGCACGGGCGGGCGGCGGCGGCGGAATGGAGACCGGCAGCCTGCCCCACACCCAACTCCAGCGAAGAGCCGCGCCAGCAGGAGTAGCCGGCCACCTCCACGGCGTGCGCGTACGTCAGGAACTCCGTAGCCACGCCGCTGCAGTTGAAGGCGTCCGCGCACCGCTCCTGGAGCGCTCGCCGGAGGGAGGGCAGCCCGCGGGCGTGCCAGACCAGCGGCACGGACGTCACCTCCCGGGCGCGGCGCCAGAACTCCGGCCGGTCCTCCGGGAACGGGTCTTCCACCCGCAGCCCGGCCCCGAACTGCTCCAGCGACTTGAGCGTGGGGAGCGACTCGTGCGGGCTGAACCACTGGTACATCGGGTCGATGGTCACCGAGAACCCGTCGCCGCCCACTTCCCGGATCGCGCGGACCTGCTCCACCACCGGGTCGCCCAGCTTCGACTTCATCTTGATGCCGCTGAAGCCGCGCTCCCGCGCCACCGCGATGATCCGCCGCAGGTCCGCCGGGGTCTGCCGGCCGCACCAGTAGTCCACCGGCACCGCCTCCCGGTACGCGCCGCCGAGGAGCTCGACCGCGCGGCAGCCCAGCCGCTTCCCGGCCCAGTCCAGCAGCATCATCTCCACGGCGCCGGCTACCGGCGAGAGGGAGGACCAGATCGGGACCGGATGGACCTCCGTGATCGCGCCGCCGTACATGCTCAGCCCGCGCCAGCTCTCCGGCAGGGAGTTCAGCGTGATCCCGGAGAGCGGCAGACCGGGAAGCTGCCGGAGCCACGGCTCCAGTTCCTCCAGCGACGGCCCCCGGCCCACTTCTCCGAGCAGCGTCACGCCGTCGGTGGAGGTGGCCTCCAGGAGGCAGATCGGGAGCAGGTCCCACTCGTGGCTCAAAAAGCTGCCGTATTCCGGACTGTTGATCGCGCCGGGCTTGCCCGGCACCACCACTTCCCACACCTTCACCCGCTCGATCCGTTCCATCCCACACTCCTCTTCGCCCGTCGACGTCCGGGTTGATAATGCGCTCGCGGCGCGCGTGATCCCTTCCGCTTGCTGACAGTCGTCGCCCATCGCTCTCCGAACCTCTGGAAATACCAGGCATTCTTTGATTTCCGGCGCCGATGAAGTTATCCGGCTTGTGGGTGTCGAACACGATACCACCCCTTCCACAAGCGGTCGGGTTGGCGGGACGGAGGGACAAGCAGGATGGACGAAGCGCTGAATGACGGGCAGAAAGGCCCGGACGGACCCCTGCCCACCTCCCCTGCAGCGGTTCCCGGTTACGAGAAGAAACCGCGCTTCTTTTCGGACGGCCTGTTGGTCAACATCGGCTGGTTCAACACCGGGCTCGCCCTCCTGGTGATGGAGATCCCATTCAAGTTCCTACTCAAGGAACAGCTCGGCTACCCACCGCAGCAGGTTGCCGGGTTCATCGCCATTGCGAATATCCCGATCTACATCAAGCCGTTCGCCGGCATCCTCTCGGACGCGGTGCCGATGTTCGGTACCCGGCGGCGCAGCTACCTGCTGGCCGGCCTCATCCTCGCCGCGGTCTTCTATCTCCTGCTCTCGCTGGTGCCCCGGTCATATACCCCGCTGCTCCTCACCTACCTGGGTCTTAGCACCTTCCTCACTCTCACCAGCACCGTGCTCGGCGGGCTGATGGTGGAGGTGGGGAAACGCGACCACACCACCGGCCGGCTTAGCGCGCAACGCCTGGGGATCTCCAACATCGTGCGGGTGATCTCCGGTCCGCTCGGCGGCTGGCTCGCAACGAAGGCGTTCGTCCTTACGTCCGCGATCTGCGGTGCGCTGTACGTGCTGCTCATCCCGCTGTACTGGTTCCAGTTGCACGAGAAGCGCGACAACCGCGTGGCCGCGGAGAAGCTGCGAGAAGCCGGCAGGCAGGCTCGCACGCTCATCAGCTCCAAAATCCTGTGGGCCGCCGCCGGCCTGGTCATCCTGGTAGTGGCTTCACCCGGGTTCGATACGGCGCTGCTGTACCACCAGCGCGACAATCTGCATTTCGACAAGCCGTTCATCGGGCGCCTCGAAATGATCAAGGGCATCTTCTCGATGGTGGGCGCCGTCATCTACGGCCTGGCGTGCCGGAGGATGAACCTGCGGAAGCTCCTCACCTGGAGCATCATCATCCACTCCACGATGACGCTCTGCTACCTCGCCTACAAAACGCCGGTTTCGGCGATGGTGATCACGGCGATCGAGTCCGCGACGCTGGCAATCGCGCTGCTGCCGCTCTACGACCTGGCCGCCCGCGCCACCCCCCGCGGCAGCGAGGCGCTCGGCTACTCCGTGATGATGAGTGTGTGGAATTTCACCAAAAACATGTCCGACCTGCTCGGCTCCGAGCTTTACTCACGATTCGGGGAGCGGCTAAGTGAGCTGGTCTGGGTAAACACAGTGACCACGGCCCTGGTGCTCATCGCGGTGCCGTTCCTCCCGGCCGCACTAATGGACCGGCGAGACGGCGATGCGGAGCCGGGGCTGGACGGGGGCCACTGAGGTTAGTGGTTGGTGGTTAGTGCTCCGGGCGGAAAACTGAAAACTGAAATGCGGCCGCTCCGGTCATAATCAGTTCGGAGGACTGATGATGCCGACGACGCCTGCTGACGCCCGACCGCTTGCCGAGCTGTTCCCGTTTCCGCTGGACGACTTCCAGTTGGAGGCGATCGCCCGCATCGATGAGGGGCACAGTGTGCTGGTCTGCGCCCCCACAGGCGCGGGGAAGACCGTCATCGCGGAGTATGCCATCCACCGCGCCCTGGAGAAGGGCCAGCGGGTCTTCTACACCACGCCGCTGAAGGCGCTCTCCAACCAGAAGTTCCGGGACCTGGGCGCGATGCTCGGAGAGCATCGGGTGGGCCTCCTTACCGGGGACGTCAGCCTGAACCGGGACGCGGAGGTGGTGGTGATGACCACGGAGGTGTTCCGCAACATGCTCTACGGCACCACCCTCGGGGCCGTGGAGACCAACCTGCGCGGGGTGCAGTTCGTGATCCTGGACGAAGTCCACTACATGAACGACGAGCACCGGGGCACCGTGTGGGAGGAGTCGATCATCTACTGCCCGCCGTCCGTGCAGCTCGTGGCGCTCTCGGCCACGGTGGCGAACGCGGACGATATGGCGGCGTGGATGAGCAAGGTCCACGGCGACACCACCCTGGTGACCACGGACTACCGGCCGGTACCGCTACAGTTCCACTACTACGATGGCCGTCGCCTCGCCCCGCTGCTGCGCAAGGTGCGGGCCGCGGACTTCCGCCCCCGCCTCGATAAGGAATCCGGCCGCCGCACCCGCCGCTGGGACCTGATGCCAGCCCCGGACGCGCTGACGCAGGAGCTCCACGAGCACTCCATGCTCCCGGCGATCTACTTCGTTTTCAGCCGGAAGGGCTGCGACCAGGCAATGACGAGTTGCGGTCACCTGCAGCTCCTGACGGAAGAGGAGATGGACCGCGTGGAGGCGTTCGTGGAGCGGTACGTCCAGGACTACCCCTCCGCCGCCGAGCACCCGCACCTCCCCTACCTGTTCCGAGGGCTGGCCGCACACCACGCGGGCCTGCTGCCCACCTGGAAGGTGCTGGTGGAGCGGCTGTTCCAGCAGGGGCTGGTGAAGGTGGTCTTCGCCACCGAGACGCTGGCGGCGGGCATCAACATGCCGGCCCGGACCACCGTGCTCTCCAGCATCACCAAGCGCAGCGACGAGGGGCACCGCACCCTCACCGCCAGCGAGTTCCTGCAGATGTCCGGCCGCGCCGGCCGCCGCGGAATGGACCGCCTGGGGCATGTCGTAGTGGTTGGGAACCCCTACCAGACCGTAGCCGAAGCGCAAGCGCTCGCCACCGCCCCGCCGGACCCGCTGGCGAGCCACTTCACCCCCACTTACGGCATGGTGCTGAACCTCCTGCAGCGGCACACGCTGGAGGAGTGCGAGTTCCTGGTCTCCCGGAGCTTCGGGGAGTTCCTGGAGGACGAGCGCCAGGCTCGAAAGGAGGAGCGACGCGTGCGACACCGGCGCCCGGAGCGGCGGAACCA
>JAJFMS010000488.1 GCA_020696885.1 Armatimonadota bacterium
CCGCGTCCACCACCGCCCGTCCCTCCGCGATGGTGCGCGTGAGCGGCTTCTGGCAGTAGACGTGCTTGCCGGCCCGCGCCGCTGCGATGGTGATGGCGGCGTGCCAGTGGTCCGGCGTGGCGATGTAGACCGCGTCCACGTCCTTCCGCGCCAGCACCTCCCGGAAGTCGTTGACGGCGGCGCAGGTGCCCTTGCCCTGCTTGTCTTCCACCCGTACCTTGCCGCCGTCTCGCCGCCCGCGCTGCACGTCGCAGACCGCCACGTACTGCACGTCTTCCCGCAGGAACATCTCCCAGGCGAAGCCCAGGCCGATAGCCGCCACGTTGATCCGGTTGCTGGGCGCGGTGTTTCCATCTCGACCCAGCGCCCGGGCCGGAATGAACGTGGGGATCGCGAACGCCGCGGCGGCAGCGCCGGCCCGGGTGAGGAGCTCTCTGCGATTGGTGGTCGTCTTTTCGGACATGGCTATCTCACTGCCTGTGCGGCTCGCCGGCGCAGCTCTGCGGCCTGCCGGAGCAGCTCTTCGTTCTTCACGTGCTTGCGGACCCGGTCCAGGGCCTCGATGACCACCGCAGCCTGGTCCGGCAGCAGCCCGGGCGCAATCGCCACCACCGCCGCGGCGGCCTCCTCGGAGAGGCCCTCTCGTTCGAGATACGGCAGTGCGGTTCGCAGCGCCTCAAGCGTCGGCACGCCGGCGAGGGTCGCGAGCACCAGGCGGCGCTCGTCGTCCCGCTCGGCCAGCCGCAGTGCTTCCTGGCTCATGGCCAGTCGGCGCGCCGGAGGCAGTTGCGGCAGCCCCGCGAGCCGCACGTAGCCCCGCAGCGCGAGGCTCCGATGCGTGGGATTAGCGGGCTTCTTCACCACGTTGAGCAGCAGCTCGGCCGCTTCCGGAGACTCCCAGGCGGACAGGAGGCCCAGCGCCTCGTCCCGGAGGTCCGGGTCCGCATCGCTGATCGCCGCATTCACCGCCTGCAGCGCCTTCGGCCCGCCCTGAAGGCTCAGGGAGCGCAGGAGCGCGCCGCGGGTCTCCACGCTCGCACCGGGCAGCCCGGCCAGGAGGGCGTCGGCCCACCGGTCCTTCTCCTCGGTTCGGGCAAAGATCGCGGCAATCGCCGTCTCGGCGGCCTGGGCGTCGCGGGGGGCCTGGGGCTCCGCCAGGATCTTCACCAGCGCCGGGACGTCCGCCACGGTTGCGGCTTCACCCAGTGCGCGGATCGCCGCCTCGCGCAGGGCGGTCTCGGTGCCGCGCGCCGCCCGGAGCAGCGCGGGGATCGCAGATGCCACGCCGCGCCGGCCCAGCGCTTCGATCGCCGCGCCCCGGGTTTCCAGCGAACCCTGCTCTAAAGATCGCTGAAGGGCCGCGTCCACACCAGGACCGGAAAGCCGGGACAGGCTTACGCGAGCGGCCGCAGTGAGGGCCTTGTCGCTTCCGGTTGCCGCGGCCAGCAGCAGCGGGACGTCGCTCGCATCCCCCACACGGCCGAGTGCCTCGACGGCGGCAAGGCGCACCTGCGGTTGCTCCTGCTTCGCGGCGGCGCGGATGCTGGCTGCCGCCGCGGGTTGGCCGCGGTCCGCCAGCACGGTGATCACCCGTGCCTGCGCCTCCGGCGGGAGACTTCCCAGGCGGGCGGTGATCAGCGAGGCGGCATCGGTCCCCCGGATCAATAACAGCGCCGTGGCCCGGTCCTGCGTATCCGAGCTGTTGAGCTGCTCCACCAGCAGCGAGGCCGCATCGGCCCCGCCTCGTAGGATCAGCGCTCGCGTGGCCGCCCGCCGGGCCGGGTCGGGCATCCCGGGCTTGCGGAGCCGGGAGAATACCGCCTCGGCATCCGCCTTCCGGCCCTCGGCTGCATATCGTTCGCCACACTTCAGGAGGGCGCTCGCCAGGGCGCTCCGCTCCGTCGGCGGCTGCTGTTCCAGCGCGGCGGACAGCGCGGCGACCGCCGCCGGGCCTCCGATGTCGCCCAGGGCCGTAATGGCTGCGGCGCGCACCGGGGCATCCGCGTACTGGAGCAGGGGGCCCACGGCGGGCACCGCCGCCCGGCTCTGCCGGGTGCCGAGCGCGTGGATTACCTCCACGCGCTGTTTAGGCGCTACTCGCGGCAGCGCAGCGAGCAGCGCCTGGTCCGCTTCCCGGCCGGGAATCCGCTCCAGGGCAAAGCACGCGATGGTGGAGAGAGCGGGATCTTCCAGCAGCTTCGCCAGCGCCGGGACCCCGGCCGGGGTCCCGATGATCGCCAGCCGGCGGCAGGCGTAGTCCCGTGCGGCCACCGGATTGCTGGCGTCAGTCGCTATTTCGAGCAGCCGCACTTCCAGCGCCTTCCGGTCCCGGGCGTTAGTCCTGGCCCGGGCCACGGCCTCGTCGATCGCGGTCAGCGGGCGGCGGGTGCCGTCCCATTCGAAGGTCGGCAGGTAGTCCCAGGGGTCCATCACCACCGGGGAGGGCGGCTGGATGTCCGGGCCGTACTTCGCCAGCAGGTGGGCGCCCAGGCCGGCGCGCTGCGCCTCGTTGAGCTGGGTGCGGTAGATCAAGACCTCGGAGACGTCGCCGTGGAAGAAGCCGCGCTCCTGGCCCATGTAGAACCGCCCGCCCAGGCGCAGCTCTTCCATCGCCGTGATCGCTTCGCCCGCGCCGCGGCCTTCTTCGTCCTGGCCGTCGACCCACAACCCGGACCTGCCTGCGCCGGTGGTGAGGATCAGGACGTGCCCGCTGCCGAACGGGGACGAGCTGTTCCGGAGGTTCGCGGCGCCCCCGGCCTTGATCCCCTCCAGGTTGAGGGAGTTGAAGGTCGCGGTCTCTCCGGGGCCGAGGTCGAGGTTGAAGCCGGTCTGGAAATCGTCCTGTCGCGGCCGGTTCGCCGCCAGCAGCGCGCGGAACAGCCCCTGGTTAGAGCGGGGCGTGACCACCATCGCAATGGTCCACTCGCCGGAAGCCTGGCGGAAGGCGGTGTTGCGGAGCACGTCGTCCACGCCGTCGAAGCGCACAGTGGGGCGCCCGCCCAGCGCGTTGGACACGTACTGCGGCTGTCGCACCCCGTCACTCACCAGCTTGCCGCCCGCCCGAGCCGCCTTATTGGACCAGCCGGAGACCCGCCCGTCCGGTCCGGCGGCTACGCTGGCCGCGTCCGCGGCGTCCAGCCACAGCAGGAGATTCGGGTCATTCGCATCCGGGGCTACCGGCGCGACGACCGGCGCCTTCGGAGCCGCGGCTACCGCCTGCTTCTGGTCCGTGGTGCGCGCCCCCGAGAGCACGATCGGATCGAAGCGGTACGGAGACTCGCCGGCGGCCCAGGCCATCCCGCGGAGCACCAGGATGCGGAAGTAGGGGTCGTCGTAGGTCCAGTCGTAGTGCCCGAGGATGGAGCTGAAGACGCGGCCCTTGCCCACGGTGTGCGTCCAGAACATCGGGAACGGCGCGGACCGCCCGGTGCCGCGCTCTGCCTCGTCCTGGGTGGCGAGCGTGGTGACCCGCTTCGGGTCGCCCACCAGGGGCCAGTAGCTCTCGTCTTCGAACTGGAGGCGATCCGGGAGCCCGCGGGTGATCGGATGATCCTTGGCGGTGATCTTCAAGTCCAGCGCTCCGTGCCGGAACAGGGTGTAGCCACCTTCCCAGGCCAGGCCCAGGAGGTCGGCGAGCGGCTGGGCGTGCGGCTTCTCCGCGATGACGGCGGCGTGGAGCGCCACGAACCCGGCGCCCCGGTCCAACACCGCGCGGAGGTCGCGCAGCTTCGCCTCGTTCCAGATGCCGCCGGTGCCCATGCAGGCGACCACCAGGTCAGCCCGCTGGAACTGGTCCGCGGTGGGCCAGTCCACCGCCGTCTCCACCTTTACCCGCGCTGCACCCGGCTTTGGGCTCGCCGGCAGGTTGCTCGTCAGCCCGAACATCGTCGTCGGGCTGGCTCCGGCGGTCTTGCCACCCAGCAGCACCTTCCAGCGCTCCATCCAGCGGGGGTAGTCGTGCTCGTGGGTGCCGTGGTCTTTGCGGTTGGCGATCAACAGCACGGTCAGCGGGCGCAGGTTTCCGGTGGGAGGCTGCGGCGCCCGGGCCAGCACGGCCTTCACCTCCGCCAGGTCCCGCCGGGGAGGCGGGACGGCCGCCTGGGCCCGGAGGGCGCCCAGGGACATCGACACCGCGAGAGTTAGAAGCGGCAAGCAGCGGCGCATGGTCACCTCTCTCCAGCGGCCAGGTGCTGGAGCAGCGTCTTCGCGCTGGTTTCGGCGAAGAGCGGATCGTTGATGTTGCAGTCCAGCTCGATGACCGAGACATGGGGCTCCAGGCGGGATTTCAACGCCTGGAAGAGGGCGCCGTCCGCCTCGGGAGACCAGAACGGCCCGCCCGGTGCGTCGATCATGCTCAGCCCGCGGGTGGGGAGCAGCACCGTGA
>JAJFMS010000489.1 GCA_020696885.1 Armatimonadota bacterium
CACCGGCCTGGTGAAGACCGCCGAGGACTTCGGCGTCCAGGGCGAAGCGCCATCGCACCCGGAGCTGCTCGACTACCTCGCAACCACATTCGCTGGGGGAAATGAAGCGCTGCGCGCACGACCTGGGGAAATGGGGAAACGATCCGCCGTTGGCGGTGGAAGCGCTGCCGGTATCAGGGCCATTTCCCCATCACCCCGTTTCCCCATTTCCTCCCCCCAGGGCCTGGGCTGGTCCACCAAGGCCTTACTAAAGCTCATCGTCACCAGCGCCACCTACCGGCAGGCGTCCCGGGTCTCGCCGGCGCTGCTGGCGCGGGATCCGGAGAACCGGCTGCTGGCGCGGGGGCCGCGGTTCCGGATGACCTCCGCGATGATCCGCGACCAGGCGCTGGCGGCCAGCGGGCTGCTGGTGGATAAGGCCGGCGGTCCCGCGGTGAAGCCGTACCAGCCCGCGGGCGTCTGGGAGGACGCCACCTTCGGGCAGATCAAGTACGTCCAGGACAAGGGTGAGGCGCTCTACCGGCGCACCCTCTACACTTTCTGGCGGCGGATCGTGGGGCCGACCAACCTCTTCGATACCGCGGCGCGGCAGAACTGCTCGGTGCGTCAGGTGCGCACCAACACCCCGCTGCACGCCCTGGTGCTGCTGAACGACATCACCTATGTGGAAGCGGCGCGCGCCCTGGCACAGCGGGTGATGCTGGCCGAAACCACGCCCGCGGCTCGGCTGGACCTGGCGTTCCGGCTGGTGACGGCGCGGCACCCGTCCGCCGCCGAGCGTGGGGTGCTGCTGGGGCGCCTCGACCGGCTGAAGGCCCGCTACGCCGCCGATCCAGCCTCCGCGAAGAAGCTGCTGGCGGTGGGCGAGTCGCCGCGAGATGAGAAGCTGGACGCCGCGGAGCATGCGGCCTATGCGGCGCTCTGCACGCTGCTCCTGAACCTGGACGAGACGGTAACGAAGGGATAGTCGCGATGAGCCCGGACCAACAGCGAAGCCAACTCCTCACGCGCCGCGCCCTGTTCGGCCGCGGAGCCGCCGGCCTGGGGATGGCCGCGCTCGGCTCGCTCCTCCAGCAGGACGCGGCGGGCGCCGCATCTGCCGCGGGGCGAGCGGCCGGAGCGCACTACCCGGCGAAGGCGAAGCGGGTGATCTACCTGCTCCAGAACGGCGCGCCCACACACGTGGACCTGTACGACTACAAGCCGAAGCTGAAGGAGATGATGGGCCAGGAGATCCCCCCCTCGGTCCAGGGCGGGCAGCGGCTGAGCACCATGACCCAGGGGCAGAAGTCCAAGCCGCTCCTGCCGGCCATCACGGAGTTCATGCAGCATGGACCCGGCGGGGCGTGGGTGAGCAGCTTCATGCCGCACATCGCGTCCATCGCGGACCGGGCCTGTTTCGTGAAGTCGATGCACACGGACGCCATCAACCACGCGCCGGCCATCACCTTCTTCCTCACCGGCGCCGAGATTCCCGGCCGCCCCAGCATGGGCGCGTGGCTCTCCTACGGGCTGGGCAGCGAGACGCAGGACCTCCCGTCCTTCGTGGTGATGACCTCCCGCGACAAGGAAGCCTCGTGTGGGCAGATCTTCTACGACTACTACTGGGGCAGCGGCTTCCTGCCCGGCCGGTACCAGGGCGTCAAGTTCCGCGGCGCCGGCGACCCGGTGCTCTACCTCTCCAACCCGGACGGGCTGAGCCGCGAGACCCGCCGCGACCTCCTGGACGACCTCGCCACGCTCAACCAGCTCAAGCTGAAGGAAGTAGGCGACCCGGAGATCGCCACGCGCATGTCGCAGTATGAGCTGGCCTACCGCATGCAGGCCTCCGTGCCGGAGCTGACCGACGTGACCCGGGAGCCGAAGCAGATCCTGGAGATGTACGGTCCGGACGTCACCCGGCCCGGCTCGTTTGCCTACAACTGCCTCCTGGCGCGGCGGCTGGCGGAGCGCGGCGTGCGGTTCGTACAGCTCATGCACGCGGGGTGGGACCAGCACCGCAACCTGACCTACCAGCTCGAGACGCAGTGCCGGGACACGGACCAGCCCTCCGCCGCGCTGGTGAAGGACCTGGAGCAGCGCGGCATGCTGGAAGACACGCTGGTGATCTGGGGTGGGGAGTTCGGGCGCACCCCATTCCTCCAGGGCGACATCAAGGACACCAGGAACTGGGGCCGCGACCATCACCCTCGCTGTTTCACCATCTGGATGGCCGGCGGCGGCATCCAGCCCGGCATCTCCTACGGCGAGACGGACGACTTCGGCTACAACGTGGCGAAAGACGGCGTCTCCGTCCACGACTTCCAGGCCACCGTGCTCCACCTCCTGGGTCTCGACCACAAGCGGCTCACCTTCAAGTTCCAGGGCCGGCAGTTCCGGCTTACGGACGTGGAAGGAGAGGTGGTGCGGAAGATCCTGGCCTGAGGGCTGAGGGTTAACCGCAGCCTGCCCGTATGGGAGACGCAGAGCACGCGGAGAGGGAAAGGGAGAAGTTGGATAGGATTAACAGGATCTACGGGATGGGGAAGGGGCCCAACATGGACGGTCCGGATGGTTCTCGTCCTCGTTGCTCCCCATCCTGTTGATCCTGTCTAAAGCTCCGGTGACCACTCCATGACCCAACCGGACCAGTACCTCCACGGCACCACGCCGGATGAGCAGCGCCGCCTTTCGCGCCTGAACGAGCTGCTGAACGAGGCTTCGCTGCGGGAGTTGGCCCTTGGTGGTGGGGAGCGGGTGCTGGATGTGGGCTGTGGGCTGGCGCAGCTCACCCGAGCGATCGGCCGGGCCGCGGGCCGGTGGGTGGTGGGGGTGGAGCGGGACCCGCGGCAGCTCGCGGAAGCCCTGCGCCAGGCGCGGGAGGCCGGGGAAGCGGAGCTGCTCGCCCTCCGCCAGGGAGACGCGCTCACCCTCCCGCTCTCACCGGAAGAGTGGGGCGGGTTTGACGTGGCGCACACCCGGTTTCTGCTGGAGCACGTCCGGGACCCGCTCGGGGTGGTGCGGCAGATGGTGGCCGCCGTCCGTGCCGGGGGCCGCGTGGTGCTGGAGGACGATGCGCACGATACGATGCGCCTCTGGCCGGAGCCGCCCGGGTTCGGCCCGCTCTGGGCCGCCTACCTCCGCACCTACGACCGGCTCGGCAACGACCCGCTGGTGGGGAACCGACTGGTCTCCCTGCTCCACCAGGCCGGTGCGGCTCCGGTGCGCAACACCTGGATCTTCTTCGGAAGCTGCGCGGGCCGGCCGGACTTTCCCGACTACGTGGAGAACCTCGCAGCGATCCTGGAGGGGGCTCGGGAGCCGATGGTAGCGGGCGGCTTGCTGCTGGAAGACACGGTGGACGCGGCGCTCGCGGCGCTCCGGGAGTGGGGCCGCCGTCCGGACGCGGCGATGTGGTTCGCGATGGCCTGGGCCGAGGGGCGGCGGGAGTGATTGCCCGCGAAACACGCGAAAGGGGGAAGGGGCGAAGCAGCCCTCTCCCGTCATGGCGAAGCGCCCGTCGCCCTCCTGGCCTTACGCCGTGCTCCCGCGAGCCTGCCCGTACGGGCGTTGTGGCAATCCCGAAGGTGAGCAGTACCCGGCTCCGCGCTTCGACGGTTGGCAGGATCCGCGGCGGCAGGGATTGCCACAGCGCCCAAACGGCGGGCCTTCGCAATGACTTGCTTCGTACCTAGCGGAGCGGTCCCCGGGCCAGGGCCTGCTCCCACTCGTTCGTCTCCCCCACTGCGCCGTCGGCATCGATCACCGCGATCACGAAACGACCGCGTGCGTTCACCCCACGCGGCAGCGCCTGGTTCAGCCCCACGAGCTGCCAGCGTCGCCGTCGCAAGCCGCGCACCCGCTGTTCCTCGATCAGCAGGTCATCCGGGCTCAGCGTTCTATCGTTAGAGAGGAAGAAGCGCACCACGAACGGGCCGGCGGCCGCACCTCCGGTGTTGTTCACCACGAACTGGCCCCGCAGCGAGGAGCGCGAGCCCTGGATCTGCAGCGAGCGCCGGTGCCGCAGTTCCAGCCACTGCCCGGTGAGGTCCGGGAGGCCCGGCGCCAGCAGCTCGCCCTGGTGGACGATGAAGTTGTCGAAGGCGACCCGCACGTCCTGATCCTCGAACGCGAGGTCATGGCTCCAGGCGCTCAAGGCGATCTGCACGTCCTCGACCGTACCCGCTCCGGAGGCAAACGGCACCCAGGCCGATGACGCCGCATCCCAGTACGAAGAGGTGACGACGGCGCCGACCCGTGTCAGCCGCAGCTTCCCGGACCGGTCGCTGGTGGAGAGCTGCGTCAGCGCTCCCAGGGTATCCTGGAGGTAGGCCTCCCGAGGCTCGTCCACCAGCTCCCGTGGCCCCAGGCTGGTTCGCTGCGTGGACGAGGTGTTC
>JAJFMS010000490.1 GCA_020696885.1 Armatimonadota bacterium
ATTCAGGCCGGCGGTGTCCTTGGGAAGCGGGCGGCGCCAGTTGTTCCGGCGGTTCCACTCGCCGCGCACCTGCGTGATCTCGCCGAAGTACTGCTTCTTCGCCAGCAGGTCCAGAGCGTGGTGGTAGTCCACGCTATACCGGCGCTGGTGCCCGACCTGCAGGATCTTGCCGGTGCGGTCCGCCGTGCGGACGAGCTTCTTCGCGTCCTCGACCGTGTAGGCCATCAGCTTCTCGACGTACACGTTCTTACCGGACTCGAGGACGTCGATCCCCTGGGAAGCGTGGAGGTAGAGCGGCGTGGCGATACCGACGCCGTCGATGTCCTTCCGCTCCAGCATCTTGCGGTAGTCTTTGTAGCCCTGGCACTGCGGACCGGCCATCTTCAGACCCAGCTCCAGGTTGGAGGGGAAGATGTCCGCAATCGCCACGATCTCCACGTCCGGCATGCGGACGAGCTTGCTGAGGTCGTTGCGGCCCTGGGTGCCGCTGCCGATCCAGGCGATGCGCACCTTCTGGCCGGGCTTGGCCGCAGACTTCGCGGCATCGGCGGCGGCGGCTTTCGGGTCCTCGGCGGCGTGCAGAGCCCTGGCGACCGAGACCGGCATTCCCATCGCGAGTGCCGCGGCCCCGCCGTTCTTCAGCAGGTTGCGACGTGAAAGGTTTTGTTCGTCGTTCATTCGAATGCAATCTCCTTGATCGCGGGGGAGCCGTCGTCCGGGATGAACTCCACGTCACCCAATACGAGGACTTCCGCTGGTTTGTCACAGCCGCGGTCCGGCACCAGGACGGCGCCGAGCCCCGGGTAGAGGTTACCTAATCGCCGGGAGCCGTCCGCTCCCAGCACAAACGCCGCAGTGGAGAGCGCATCCGTGTCCGTTGCGCTCGCCGCGATGATCGTTGCGCTCCGCATGCCCTGCGCGGGAAATCCGGTCCGCGGGTCCAGAATGTGACTGTACCGGCGGCCATCCACCTCGAAAAACTGTTCGTAGTCACCGGACGTGGAGAGGGCGCGGTCACGCAGCCGCACGGCTCCCAGCCGCCGCTCCGGATCCGAGGGATCGCGAAGCCCGATGTACCAACCATCCTGCCCGGGCGGCGCCCCAAGACCGTAAACGGTGCTCGTGCCGCCGTGTACCAGGGCCGCTTCCACGCCCAAGCGCTTCAGCTCTTCCACCACGTAGTCCACCGCGAAGCCCTTGCCGACGGCGCCCAGGTGAACCTGCATCCCTTCCCGGGTGAAGCGCACGGTGCGCGCCTCCGGGTCCAACTCCAATAGTCGGCCGCCGACCAGTTCCATTGACTCGCGGACCGCCTCAGGTTCGGCCAACGCGCCCTTCCCCCGGAAGAAGCCCCACGCTCGAATGAGCGGCCCGGCCGTGCAGTCGAACGCCCCCTCGGTGGCCGCGCTCACCGCTACACAGTGTTGCAGCAGCTCGAAGAGCGTCCGTTCCATCCGCACCGGCTCATAAGCCGCCCGGAGGTTGAGGTCGCTGATCTCACTGTCCGGCTGGTAATGGCTGATGCGCGCTTCAAGCCGCTCCACCTCATCCCAGCAGTGGTGGGCAGCCTCGTCCAGGTGGTCCCGGTCCGGGCCGACGAGGATGACCTGGAACTCCGTACCCATAGACAACCAGGAGCGGCGAACGATGCAGGGATCCAACGCAGCCAATCTCTCAGCGACCGCAGATTCTCACACTAACTACAGTACCTATACGCCGCGGCAGGAGTTCCCTCCTGCCGCGGCTTGTTCAGAGGTTCGGGCGATTCGGTAGCGCCGGCCGTTGGGCCAAGCGTGGAAGCACGCAACCTCCGAAAGAAGGTCCTACATGGCCAACATGAGCCGCCGCATCTCCGCGACGTGTCGGGGCACGGCGGTGATCGGGTCTTCTTTCGCTTCGTATTCCAGTGTCACGAAGCCCCGGTAGTTGGCCGCGCGGAGGATCTTCAGAATCCGAGCGAAGTCGGCAGGCTGGGTCCCTCCGCCCGCGGGAAACATCTCCACTTTGTACTGCACGGTCACCGCATACGGCGCGCACCGTGCGAGGTCCGCGTAGGGGTCCGCCGTCCGGAAGTTCCCGGTATCCAGGTTGATTCCCACCCAGGGCGAATCCACGGCGGTCACGATCTCGAGCAGCGCCTCCGGCTGCGCGACCACTCCGCCGTGGTTCTCCACGCCGATGAACACGCCGCGCTTCGCCGCGTGCTCCGCCACGATGTTCAGGGTCTCCACCACGTTCCGGCGGGCTTCGGACTCCGTCAGGCCTTTCGGCGTTTTGCCCGCGAAGGTGCGGACCGCCGGCGAGCCGAGGTCGGCGGAGATATCGAGCCAGGCTTTGTACTTGGCGACCTGTTCATCCCGTTGCGCGCCAGCCGGGAACGTGAACTCGTTGCCGATCGGGGTGCCGGTGATCGACTGACCCCACAGGTGCGCCGCGCGCTTCACCTTCATCAGGTAGTCCGGCGTGATCGGCTTGTCGAAGTAGTATTCGGTCAGCTCCACGCCGTCGGTGCCCAGCTCAGCGCAGATTCGGATGAAGTCGACCAGGTCCATCTTCTTGCCGGCGCCCTGCAGGAGCTGCCGGTAGGAGTAGGCCGCCACCGCCAGCTTGAACGGAGCGCCGGGAGTGGACTTGCGCTCGTCCGGCTTGACATGGGCCAGGCCGGCGAGGGGTGTGCCCGCCACCAGCGCGGCGCCGGCGGGCGCCGCCAGCGAGGAGAGGAACCGACGACGACGTGCGCTCATACTTCAGCTTCCTTGAAAACCGACTGCTTTCACACCATTGCACGTCTCGCGACCGGACCCCTCCCCGAGCGAAGTCAAGAGTGTTGCTCAATGAAGTAAGCCGTAGGCAGCGCCATCCGCCCGAAGGGCCCCTGGGGTGTTGCTCATGGTCACCCGCTCTCGGGAGAGGGGTGCGCCGTTCACGCTGGTAGTCGCCGTCAACGAACGCCGCACGAGGCGGCTGCCTACGGCTTACTGCCAAAGAAGGTAAGCCCAGCGCCCGGCAGGCCCATCAGGCCCACCTGCCCCACCTGGGCCTGATGGGCGTGGAAGGCTCGTTTACCGGTGTTGGTTCGAGTAGCCCGGTCCGTTCACGGCCGGGCGGGCATCACAGAAAGGACCACCGAACGACCAGTGCGTTCGGAGAGTGGTCCACGATGACCGGGATCAACCCGCAACGACCTCTCAATGAGCCCCCGGCGAAACTTCTCCCGACCGCTCGCCTCCCAACTCCCCGCGGAAGTACGGATCAGCCGGGGGTGCAATGCTGCGAGTTACCGGATCGAGGGTGAGGACCTGCGCGGGCTGGTCACGACGAGACCTCCTGTGCGCGGGTGGCCTCGGGCTGCTCGGCGCCGCGCTCCCGGCCTCGGCCAGCGCGGGGAAGCCGCCGCGTGCCAAGGCGTTCATCCTCCTGAACCTGTACGGCGGTCCTGCGCACCAGGACATCTTCGACATGAAGCCGGACGCGCCCGCGGAGGTCCGCGGCGAGTTCAAGCCGATCGGGACGAATGTCTCCGGAATCCAGGTCGGCGAGCACATCCCGCTGCTGGCGAAGATGGCGGACCGGTACACGCTGATCCGGTCCATGACGCACACGGACAACGAGCACGCCACGGGCGGCTATACCGTGCTCACCGGCGTCAAGCATCCGCGTCCCGGCACCATCCTGCCACCCTCCCCGGACGATTTCCCCCCGATCGGCTCCATCATCGCCAGGTTCCGCCCGCCCAGCCGTCCGCTGCCCGGCTATGTCACCATCGGCGGCACGATGTACTCCGCGGGCGGGGACGTCCCCGGCCAGACCGGCGGCTTCGCCGGCCAGAGGTACGACCCGTTCGATATCAAGGAAGACCCGAACCAGGCGAGCTTTAAGGTCCGTGACGTGGCGCTCCCCGGGGAGCTAGCCACGCTGCGGCTGGACCGGCGCCGCTCGCTGCTGGACCAGGTGGACCGGGCCGCCGCCATGGCGGAGCGGACCCTCAGCGCGCAGGGGTTCCTGGATCTGCAAGACCGCGCGTTCAGCCTGGTGAGCTCGCCGGATATCCGCCAGGCGTTCGAGCTGCGCTCTGAGCCGGACGCGCTCCGCCAGCGGTACGGGCGGCACAAGTTCGGGCAGAGCTGCCTGCTGGCCCGGCGGCTGGTGGGCGCCGGCGTTCCGGTAGTGGCGGTGCACTGGGAGCGGGGCCAGGTCTGGGATACGCACGGCAACAACTTTAAGGACCTGAAGAACAGCCTGCTCCCGCCGATGGACCGGGCTGTCACTGCCCTGCTGGGTGACCTGGCGGACCGGGGCATGCTGGAAGACACCATCGTGCTGGTCACCGGCGAGTTCGGCCGCACCCCCAAGATCAACGACCAGGCCGGGCG
>JAJFMS010000491.1 GCA_020696885.1 Armatimonadota bacterium
CCAACGGGCCGAACGCCGACTGGTCGCCCACGCGACCAGCCAGCGCCGCTCCGCCGCCCAGCATCAGGGCAGCCCCACAAAAAATGAAGAACGATCGAACCATAGCGTCTTTCCCGGAAGGCGACATCGCCCGGTCCAGGTTCGACGCCGGCTCACCGCTTCACTTCCCCCGGCCGGTAACCGGTACTTGAGCTGCCACTGCCGAGGCCGTGGAGGTGACCGCCAGGGTCCGGCTGGAAGGGCCGGCCGCGGTGGGCGCGAACTCGACCACTACCTTCTGCGTGGCTCCTGCAGCCAGCGAGAAGTAGCCGCCCGAAAGCACCAGATAGGGCGCGGTGAGAGTGCCGACCTCGCCGCTCACCGCCACGCGGCCTTTGTTCTTGAGCTTCAGCGTCATCCGCTTCGTCTTCCCCCGCTTCACGGTGCCGAAGTTGAGCTTCGCGGGGGTGACGGAGAGCATTCCGCCGGCGGCGGGGATTGTGGCCATGGCCTCCGCGGAGGGCGCCGAGTCCGCGTGACCGTTGCTGGCAATGATCCGGTACGTGTAGACCACGCCCGAGGTGAGGCCCACGTCCAGGAACGAGCGGATCCCGCCCTTGAGGACCGCGGCCTGGGTAAACACCCCGCCATCCGCCTTCCGCTCGATCCGGAAGCTGGTGGCGCGGCTATCGGACTCCCACTCCAGCCGAACGGTGGTCGCGCCTACCGCTCGTGCCGTTACTCCGGTGGGGATTGTTGGGGGGAAGGGTGGGGTGGTGACCTCCACCTCGACGCTGGCGGATTCGCCGCCCTCGTTATACGCCCGCACGAAGTACCGGATCACCGTGTCATCCAGGGCGGTCTCATCGCGATAGCCGGTCGCGTTCTCGCCGGCGGTGCCCACGAACTCGGGAGCGCCGCCGCTGTGGCTCTTCCAGATCACGAACCCCGACTCGCGGTCGCTCTGATCCAGCCAGCTCAGCAGCACCACCGTGGCGCTCTCGGCTGCGCCGCTCAGCCCGCTGGGAGCCTGCGGCGCCAGGCGGAACGTGCGTCCCGGGGCCGCCTCCGAATAGGGCGAGAAGCCGTCGTTGTTGTAAGCGCGGATGCGATAGCTGTAGCCGGTGTCGGGCTGGAGCCCGGTATCCAGGTACTCCTCGGCGTTGGCCGGCGCGGAGCCGACCTCCTGCCAGTTGCCGGCCCCGAAAGACCGCTCAATTGCGAAGCCGTCCTCGGCGGTGCTCTGATCGGCCCATGTCAGGCGCAGGGACGTGGCCGAGACCGGCGTGGTCAGGAGGTCCGTCGGGGCAGCCAGATCGATCATGCCCAGGGCGCGCACCAGCACTTCGCGTCCAACCCTGGACGTACTGCCGACCATCGGCAGCGGTCCCACTCCGGCGAAGCCAACCACCGTCCCGTCGCTGCTGAGAGCCGGCTCGTAGCTGTCGGTCAGCGGCCGGCCGGCCGGGGTGGTCGGGCTGAGGAGCTCGGTGGCGCCTAGCTCCCGGTCCCGCCGGTACAGGCCCAGTGTCCAGTTGTCCCCGTCCGCCGGGCTGTCTCCGAAGCCGGCGATCGCCACGTAGCGGCCGTCGTCGCTGATGGCGCCTCCCCAGAGAGCACCGCCGGGGAACTGCCCGCCGTCGCGGGCCACGCTCACCAGGTCGATGGTCCACTGGAACCGGTCGTAAACGAACACATCCGGCCAGCCGTTGGTGTCTCCCGGTACCAGGTCCGTGTCGGCACTTGAGAACACCACGTACCGCCCGTCGCCGCTCACCGTCGGATAGAACGCGGTGGCAGCGGGAAGCCGGGTGATCGAGCCGTCGCCGCGGTTGCGGATGAACGTGCCGATCCCGGCCGGGCTGCCTCCCGGAACCAGATTGGAAGCCCAGGAGCCGAACACCACGATCTGCCCGTCGCGGCTGATGGTGGGGGTGCCGTAAAAGTCGACCGGCCCGTTCGGCTCCCCGCCGTCCGACGCCAAGCTCAACCGCTCCGTCGTGCCGAGCGTCCGATCTCGCAGGAAGAGGTCGCTCATTTGGTTGAACTCACCCGGGACGAGGTTCGACTGATCGGTGGAGAACACCACGTACCGGCCGTCGCCGCTGATGGCGGGCCCGCTCACCACGAACGGCGAGCCGAACATCCCCTGGGCTTCAGAGGATGCGACGCTAACACGTTCGGTCGTGCCGGTGGTGCGATCGTGGACGAATACGTCGGGGACCTGGTTCGTATCGTCGGGGACCAACGTGTTGTAACTGGAGACGAAGGCGACGTACCGGCCATCCGCGCTCACCGCCGGGCGAACAGGGATGTCGAACGCCGGATAGGGCGAAGGCCAGGCCGCTTCGGCGCCCGCGCTCGACACGCTGACGCGCTCGACGGCACCGGTAGCCCGGGTGGACGCGAAGATGTCGCCGGCGCCGTTGGTGTCGCCCGGTATGAGGTTGAACGCATCCGACCAGAACACCACGAGCCGTCCGTCCGCGCTGATTACGGGCGCGGTGGACATCGCCCCGGTTACGCCCTCACGTCCGTCGGCGGCCACGCTTACCCGGACTGGAGAAGTGGCGTCCAGATCGCGTACGAACGCGTCGCTCTTGCCGTTGGTGTCTCCCTCCACCTGGTTCCGCGCGCTAGACACGAACACGGTGCGCATCCCGTCGTCCGAGATGCACGGACCGCCCTCCATCCCGCTCGGCCGGTCCGGTTCCACGCCGTCCGGGGCACTCATCCGTAGCGTGCTCTGGTTCTGCCGGTCCCGCACGAAGACGTCGTTGATACCGTTTGTGTCCCCAGGGGTGAAGTCGGGGCTATCGGACTGGAACACCACCCAGCGTCCGTTCCGGCTGATCGCCGGAAGGCTGCCGAAGTTGCCAACGGCCGGCACGTTTCCCGCCATGCTGACGATTTCGGTAGTATTGGCCACCCGGTCGCGCACGCAAATCCCGTCGCTCGTAGGGAAGTTCGGATCGACGCCCACGAAATGGGTAAAGAACGCCACGTACCGGCCGTCCGCGCTCAGCGAGCCGCCGAACCCGTTGGTGAGCTGCTCACCCGCGCTCGTCAGGTTGATCCGGGTGGTGGTCTGGAGCTGCCGGTCCCGGACGAATACATCCTCGTAGTCGTTGGTGTCACCGGCTACGAGGTTGGACGCCGGGGAGTTGAAGCTGACGTACCGGCCGTCGTCGCTCATCGAGATGCCGAAGATCCCGCTTTGCGCGTCGGCCTGCTGGCCGGCAGTGGAGACGCTCACCCGCTCGATGGTGCCGAGCTGCCGGTCCTTGACGAACACGTCGACCGTGTCGTTGGTGTCGTTCGGCACCAGCCCCCGGTGGTAGGAGCAGAACGCCACAAACCGACCGTTGCCGCTCACGCCCAACTGCGTGACTGAGTTCCGGCTGCCGGTCTGCGCATCATCCTGCGGCGCGATCGCCTCCGTGGTGCCCAGCACGGTATCGCGGAGGAAGACCGAGGTCTGCGTCCCCTCCGGCACCGGCGCCAGGTTCCGGGCGTAGGAGACGAACACCACGTAGCGCCCGTCGCCGCTGATCGCCGGTTGGAAGCAGCGGGAATCGGCCGGCTGACCCGCGGCGTTCTTGCTCACCAGTCGCAGGCTGTTGGTGTTCAGGTCGCGGACGTAGACCTGCTCCCATCCCTGGGTGGCAGCGCCGAAGTTTTCCGCGTTGGAACGGAACGCCACGTACCGGCCATCGCCGGAGATCGCGGGCGCATCGCCGGTGGCCCCGGTCAGGGCGGGTCCCCCGTCGATCGTGCGGGACACCAGCACCAGGTTGTTGGCGGCCGACGCCGAAAACGAGAGGCCGGCGGCTAACGCGGCCAGGGCCAATCCGCGGACGCGGGACCGATTGAACAGACGTAGATTCATCGCTAGCTCCCCGGGCCTACCTGGCCTTGCCGCTGGCGGTCACGTTCACCAGGTGCGCGGCGCCATCCGTGCTGTTAATAGAGAGGCTGTCAGCGTACGCGGCCCGCTTGAGCGGCGCGAACTCCACCACCACCTGGCGCGTCTGCCGCAGCCCGAGGCTGAACGCGCCGCCGCCACTGATGATGCGGAACGGCGCCCGTGGCTCTCCCACCGTGCCGGTGAGCGCCCCGGGACCCAGGTTCTGGAGGGTGAACGTGAGCCGCTTCGTGGTTCCGGCGCGGAGCGTCTTGAAGGCGAGCTTGGGCGGCGTGACTTTGAGCTTACCGGACCGCTGGATCCGCGTGAGCACCTCCGCCGGATCCGAGTCGCCGCGGCCGTTGTGAGCGCGGACGCGGTAGGCGAGGTCCAGGTCCGCGACCAGCCCCCGGTCCAGATACGACGTCGAGCCCGCCGGGAGCGTGGCGATCAACTGGAAGTTCCCGCCCAGCACGCTGCGCTCCACGTAGGTCCTCGACGGTGGAAGCGCCTCCCGGCAAGAGCATGATCTGGGTGAAGGCGGCGCCGATTGGCTTCCGCTCGATGCTGATGCTGGTTGCGTCGCCGACGGTCGTCCACTGCAGGCGGAACACGCCCGAGGGCAAGACCTCGATCCGGAAATCGGCCGGCGCGCCGGGGGGGCTCGGCAGCGGCCTTACGGTCGCCTCGTTCGAGAAGCCGGAGCTGCCGAGGTCGTTCCTCGCCACCACCCGGTAGGAGACCGGGGCCGAGCCCGGCACGTTCTCATCGCGATAGCTGGTGACGTTCACGCCGACTTGGCCGATCGTAAAGAACCCGTCACCCCAATCTCGCTCGATTCTGAAGCCGGTCTCGTCGGTGCTCGTATCGGTCCAGGTGAGCTGAACCGCACCCGGCGCAACCGCCAGAGCCGTGAGGTTTACGGGGCTGAACGGGAGGTTGCCGCCGCGATCGCGAACATAGACGTTGGTGCCGCGCACCTGGACGCCGGCGACCAGGTTTGTAGCGTCACTGCTGAAGGCCACGAACCGACCATCGGCACTGATGGCGGACGAGTAACTGTCGCGACCATCCGCCTGCGTGCCGTCGGTAGCCACGTTGGCGCGCTCGCCCTGGCCCTGCTGCCGGTCCCGCACGAACACGTCCGTGATCCCGTTGGTATCCCCGCTGACCAGGCCGGTGTGGTAGGAGAGGAAGGCGACGTACCGCCCGTTGGCGCTGACGCTGGGCGTCTCGATGCCGCCGTCCGGCACGCCGCCCTCATTGGCGCCGCTGCTGCGCAGCGTGGTCCGTAGCTGGCGATCATGAACGTACACGTCCGTGCCCCAACCCGGAGACAGGTTGTCCGCGGAGGAGAGAAACGTCACGAACCGGCCATCACGGCTGATCGAGGCGAAAGCGCTGCGTCCGTTCGCCTGCCCGCCGCCACTCGGGACGCTTACCCGCTCGGTGGTACCAGCCACCCGATCGCGGACGAAGACGTCCAGGTCCTCGTTGGTGTCGAACGGCGTCAGGTTGGCGGCCTGCGAGACGAACACCACGTACCGACCGTCCCCGGAGATCCGGGGCGGGGAACTGGAGTGGAGGTAGTTGTCCGTTTCCACGCCGCTGCTGGAGACGCTCACCCGTTCGGTCACGCCAGTGGTCTGGTCGTGGACGAACACGTCGGCGTCGCCATTGGTGTCCCCGATCACCAGGTCCGCGGCATAGGAAGCGAACGCCACGTAGCGTCCGTCCGCGCTGATCGAAGCATGCAGGTGATCGTAGCTTCCCCCGGACTGCGAGCCGGCCGAATCCACACTCACCCGGCGGGTAGTACCGGAGATCCGGTCGCGCACGAAGACGTCGCCGG
>JAJFMS010000492.1 GCA_020696885.1 Armatimonadota bacterium
TGTTCGTGCCGAGTCTGGATCGAGTCCGGGTGGTACGGCCGGCGCCCGCCAGGGTGCCCCGGTTGTCCACGGCGGAGGTACTGCGGTTCAACCCGAGTCTAAACCCGGGCCACCGCATCGAGGTGAAGGGGGTGGTCGTGGTCAGCGGGCCCGCATCATCCGTCGTTGTGAATGACGAGGCCGGGGGGCTATTCGTAAATCTGCTTGCCAGTTCGGTTCCCGCAGTGGGTGACCGGGTGATCGTACGCGGGTTCCCGGAGTCGACGGAGGGCAAGCCACTTCTGCAAGCCGCCACGGTGCAGGTGCTGCAAACGAATCAGTCCGTCGCCGCAGACCCCGTGTTCCCGGAAGAGATCATGCGCGGCACCTATCACGGCCGGTTGGTGGAGGTCAAGGCGAGGCTACTCGGCCAGGTCAGTGATGTCGGCGGGCACACCCTGGTGCTCAACGCCGGTGCGCTCCCCTTTAAGGCCAACCTTGCGAGCGCGATTGGCGACCCATTTTCGTCTCTGCGCGAGGGGAGCATCCTGCAGCTCACGGGCGTCTGCAACGTCGATCTGGCAGATGAGGGCCTGCAAAAGCTCCCGCGCTCTTTCTCGCTATTGCTACGCAGCCCCGGAGACGTGACGGTCCTGCGTACGCCCTCCTGGTGGACTCCACCGCGCGCGCTCGCGGCCGCCGGGGGAATGGGATTTCTGGTGTTGCTGTCTCTGTTCTGGGTCGGGTCCCTCCGGGCGCGGGTCACGAAGCAGACCGGACTCATTCGGCGCCAGCTCGCCCAGGAGGCCGGCCTGAAGGAGGCCGCGCAGGCGGCCAGCCGGGCCAAGAGCGAGTTCCTGGCCAACATGAGCCACGAGATCCGCACCCCGATGAACGGCATCATCGGCATGACCGAGCTGGCGCTGGGCACGGAACTGGACCCCGAGCAGCGGGAATATGTTGCGATGGCGCGCGATAGCGCCGATACGCTGCTCCGCGTGATCAACGACATCCTGGATTTCTCGAAGATCGAGGCGCAGAAGTTAGACCTGGATCCGGTCCCCTTCCGGCTCCGCGCGACGGTGGAAAGCACCATCAAGATGATCGCGGCCCGGGCGCATGAGAAGGGCCTGGAGCTCTCCTGTCACGTGGACAACAGCGTGCCGGACGCGCTGTTGGGCGATGACGGCCGGCTTCGACAGGTGCTGCTGAACCTGGCCGGCAATGCCGTCAAGTTCACGGCGGTGGGCGAGGTGGCGGTGAGCGTCGCGATGGTGGAAGAGACGGTGGACGGCCCGGTGCTGCAGTTCTCGGTCCGGGACACCGGGATCGGGGTCCCGGCCGACCAGGGGCACACCATCTTCGAGGCCTTCAGCCAGGCAGATGGCTCCACTACGCGCCGCTTCGGCGGCACCGGACTCGGGCTGGCGATCTCGGCGCAGCTCGTTGGGCTGATGGGTGGACGGATCTGGCTGGAGAGCGTGGTGGGCCAGGGGAGCACGTTCCATTTCACGACCCAGTTCGGCCGCTGCCCCGGGTCGGCGCTGCCTCGAGAGACGGGCGACCCCGAGGTGGAGCTGGCCGAACTGCTGCGGGATCTTCCGGTGCTGATCGTCGATGACAACGCGACGAACCGCCGGGTGCTCCAGGACATGCTCCTCCGCTACGGTGCACGTCCGACGCTAGCTGCGGACGCACATGAAGCTATCCAGTTGCTGGACGCCGCCGCGGGGCGAGGCGAGGCGTTTTCGCTCTTGCTCCTGGATGCGATGATGCCGGAGATGGACGGGTTTACCCTGGCCGAGCGGGTCCAAGCGTGCCCCGCTCTGGACGGGGCTACGCTGATGATGCTTTCTTCCAGCGACCACCATGAGGACGTGGTGCGGTGCCGAAGCCTGGGGATCGCGCTGTATCTCACGAAGCCGATCACCCACCATGATCTGGCGCGCGCCCTCACCCAGGAGTTGGGCGGTTCGACGAGCGACCGCGAGGTCTCCGCAACCTCGGACCCAGGAAGGACGTTCTCGCTCCGGATCCTGCTCGCGGAGGACAACCCGATCAATCAGAAGCTCACCGTGCGTATGCTGGAACGACAGGGACACCAGGTGACTATCGTCGACACCGGAGTCGCCGCTATCTCTGCGGTGGGCCGGGAGTCCTTCGACCTGGTGCTGATGGATGTGCAGATGCCGGAGATGGGGGGCCTGGAAGCCACGGCCGCAATCCGGAAACGAGAGCAGGGAACCGGGGAACACGTTCCGATCGTGGCGCTGACCGCCCACGCCATGGCGGGAGACCGTGAGACCTGCCTCGCTGCCGGAATGGACGATTATGTCACCAAGCCGGTCCGGGCGCAGGCGCTGTGCGCCGTGGTGGAGCGGCTGGTGCCCTCTAGGAGCGTCGACCTTCCCACGCTTTCGGACGCCCCTCCAGAACCGCAAACTCCGGAACCCGACCGCGGCTTCAGAGTCACCTCGGACGTCTTGCTGGAACACTTTGAAGGCGACACGGAGCTTCTGCAGGAAATCATCGGCCTGTTTTTCACCCAGCGCAGCGAGTTGCTGCACAAGGCGGCTACGGCCGCTCGGGACCAGGACCTGGAACTGTTGGAGCGTACCGCGCACACGCTCCGGGGGATGCTTGGCAACCTCTGCGCCGGCGAAGCAGCCCACATCGCCCTCGAACTGGAGCTGATGGCGCGGGAAGGCCGACCGGAGCCGGTGCCCGGCAAGCTGTCCCAACTCCAATCCGAGCTGGACGCGGTTGGCGATGACCTCCGGCAGATCGCCGCTCATTTGGCGGGGACGGTGCCGCATCAACCGCAGATGAACACCGATCGACGCAGGTAGGGAACGGGAATTGCCAGTTCGTTGCGAGACTCGTTCCCGAATACTTGCCGCGTCAGCGGCAGATAGCTCCCCTCCTTAGCACGGAGGGGAGCTTCTATCCGTGCGGGACGGGGAACCGCGCTCCTGCGCCTCTCGTCGCGGTGTTCGCTTTCCCGATTCTCGGCGAGTCGCCAGCAGAAAGCTCCCCGCCTCAGCAAGGGCGGGGAGCTTTCTGGCCGCGCGGGGCGGAGAACCCCGTGCTCGTCTTCCGAATTCGCCTACACTAACCCCCTGGGCCGGCTCCACCCTCGCCGCGGCGGCGGCGGCGGCGTCCGCCACCTCCACCGCTACTGCCGCTACCGCCACCTGCCCCACTGCTACCGCCGGATGGGCGCGGCCCAGCCTTCGGAGGCGGCGGGGCGCCGGTGGGCTGCACCAGCGGCGCGTGGAGCGTTTCCTGGTAGTAGTCGTCCAGAAGCATCGCGATGATGTCCGATTCGTCCTCGCTTTCCGCGAGGCTGCGGGCCAGCGGCACGAACCGGCGCGCGCGCTCCGTGTGGAGGTTGTCGCGCTCCCGGAGGCGGGCTTCGAGGTGGGCGGTGATCCGTTGGGAGACCACCTCGGCCACGTCCTCGTCGGTCGGCATCGGTCGCTCTTCCATGTTGATCCCGAACCGCTTCGCGATGCGGTTGAGGTCCAGCTTCTCCAGGCCGCTCACCAGGGAGACCGCCGTCCCGCTGGCGCCCGCCCGCCCGGTGCGCCCGGCGCGGTGGATGTAGGCTTCGCTATCTTCCGGAGGCTCGTACTGGAACACGTGCGAGAGCTCGGGCACGTCCAGCCCGCGGGCCGCCACGTCCGTAGCGACCAGGAACCGTAGGGTGCCGGAGCGGACGCGCTCCAGAATCCGCTCGCGATCCTTCTGGGAGAGATCCGCGCTCAGCTCGTCGGCGTCATAGCCAAAGCGCTGGAGCACCGTGGAGACATAGTGGACCCGCACCTTGGTGTTGCAGAAGATGATGGCGGAAGCGGGGTTCTCCATCTCGATCAGCCGCACCAGCCCGCGATCCTTCTCCATCGCCGGAATCTCGTAGTAGACGTGCTCGACGTCCGATACGTGCACCTCTTCGCGGCTGAGGGTGAGGAATTCCGGCTCCTGGATGAACTCGCGTGCGGTCCGGAGGACGTGCGTCGGGAACGTGGCGGAGAACATGCACGCCTGAATTCGCCTCTTCGGCAGGAAGCGCTGGAGCTGCTTCATGTCCGGATAGAAGCCCATGGAGAGCATCCGGTCCGCCTCGTCGAAGATCAGGAGCTTCAGCTCTTCCAGGGAGAACGCGCGCTTGAGGAGGTGGTCCAGCACGCGGCCCGGGGTGCCGATCACGAGCTGGGCGCCTTCCCGCAGCGCTTCGAGCTGCGGGCCGTAGCTAACGCCGCCGTAGACGGCCACGCTGCGGATGCCGGAGCCTTCGCACAGCTTCTCCGCTTCCTGCCACACCTGCCGCGCCAACTCGCGGGTGGGCACCAGCACGAGGGTTTGCGGCTTGGGCAGGCTGGGGTCCAGC
>JAJFMS010000493.1 GCA_020696885.1 Armatimonadota bacterium
GCACCGCTCACTTCGAACGATTGTTTGATATGCTGGCGGACGGGGTAAACCATTCGTAGATTGCTCGCTATTCGAGCGGTCTTCTGGAGGTTTGATGAATAGTCCCCGTACTCCCGCCCACGCACTGACCCTCGGGTTCGCCGCCCTCCTGGCGACCGGCCTTGTAGGCCCGGCCGCCGCGCAGATCCAGGTTGACGTCAACGGCCGGCCGGTTTCCTTCGGAGCCGTAGGGCCGCAGCGGATCGGCGGGCGCGTCCTGATCCCCCTGCGGGCAGTGGTGGAAGCGCTGGGTGCGGAGGTCACCTGGGATAGCGCCACGCAGACAGTGCTCGGACGAAAGGGCGACCGCGAGTTCTCCCTGGCGCCGAGGTCGGCTGGGATGCCGTAAGCCAGCAGGTGGCCATTCGTAACGGCGCCAGCGGTGCCCCGGAGCGCAGCACTCCGGCAGCGAGTGAGGAGCGCGTCCGCGGCGAGGTGGTCTCCGTAACGCCGGGCCGCAACGCTTCGATCACCGTGCGCTCGGAAGGCGTGCGGCAGACCTACCGGCTGGAGCGAGATACCGTGGTGCTCCTCGGTCCGGAAGGGCGGCGCGGCGTAGCGACGGAGCTGGCCCAGGTGCGGCCCGGCGCCACCGTGCGCCTTCGGCTGAATGCCACCCGGGATAGCGCGGAGATGATCGAAGTATTCACCCGTGCCGGGGAAGACCGCACCGGCAGCGGCTCGGGGCCGCGAACCCAGCGGGACCCGGTTGATCGCGGCGGGCGAAATCCCAGCGCATCGGAGTCGGTTTGGGGCGAGCTGATCGCCATCCGAGCCCGGGGCGAGCGGACCACGCTCACCGTGCAGACCCGTAGCGGACGCGAGTCGTTCGAGCTGGCCCGTGACGCCGAAGTCACTCGCACCGCCGCCGGCCGCCGAAACGAGCAGGCCCTCCACAACGACCTCCGAGTGGGTGACCGCGTGCGCCTGACGCAGGACCAGGATGGGGGGATTACCCGGGTGGACGCCCGTGGTCCTGGCTCGAGCACGCCCGGCGCCGCTCCGACGTCCAGCCGCACCCTAACCGGCGAGGTGACCGCTGTGCGCACCGGCGCCAACCCGCCCACGATGACGGTGACCGCCGGCGGCCGCCGCACAACGCTGGAAGTAACGCGGGAGACGGACATTTACCGGGCGCCCGGCGCTGGCCGCCGCGCCGTGCGCGCGAACCTGGACGAGCTCCAGCCTGGTGACACCGTGCGGATCCGCACCGACGTCACCGGCACGATCGCGGAGACGATCGACGTCGAGTAACCGGCACACCCGAGCCGGACAAAAGCGGCCGGACCCTCGTGGGGTCCGGCCGCTTTCGTTTGTCTCGCACGGGGTTGTGACCCGGGCAGCGCTGCTAACCGCCGGCGCGGGCGGAGACCGCTACTTCAGCGTCCAGCGGCCGAAGGGCGGCTGCTCCTGCCTCCGCCTGGCTGCGCGTGAACTGCGCATCACGGCGAGCCTGCTGCTCCGTCTCCGCCGGCGTCAACGGCGCTTCCAGGCCATGCCGCAGGTGGAGCACCTCGGCGTTCAGATTTCCCAGCTTCATGGTCATCCCTCGTGAGCGGCCCTTCGGCCGCTCACCCAGCGCGTGGTCCGGATCCCTCAGCCCAGCGGCGTGAGGTACTCCGCCATGTAGAAGCTCTCGATGCCGGTGCCGTCGCCATAGAGCGGGAAGCGCACCTCGTAGGTGATCAGCTCCGGTCGCCGCTTCACGGCCACGATCACTCCCTCCGCGCGGTTACCGGCGCTGCCGCCGATATCCACCGCTACCTTCTGGCCTACCTGGTACTTCGCTTCCAGGGGGGTCTTTTCCAGGCTAGGGGCTACCATTTGATCACCCCGGTCTCCGCCGGCAGCGGGCGCCGTGCGGGGCGGGGCTGACCGGTGGTCTGCGGGTGCCAGCCCGGCTCGGTGACGGTCCAGCCCGGAGGCGAGATCAACTCGTCCTCGGCGGCGCGAGGCCGCCCGCCCCACGCGATCTCCGCGTCGAAGCAGCCCCAGAGAATGAGCGCTCGATCCGGCTGGGAGGTCCCGCCCGGATGACACTCGAGCTGAAGCTGCGCCGGAAGGCCGATGCTCGCCGGAGCCTGGAAGTTGTGTTCGATCGCCGGGGCCTCATGGCGATACCGTGGGTCTCGCATCATCGGATCCTCCGTCGTGACTGACAGAACCGGCCCGCGCCGCTGGTGGGGGAAAGCACTAGCGGCGCGGGCCACCTTCTCCGATTACGTTAATGCGTTACCCGCGCCGAAACGCGGTTCTCATGGTCATTGTACCTGGATACTCCGCGCTTGTAACATGGCGGTCATCGATGAGTGGTTTCCAGTCCCTCGGAGGCCCGCCCGGCCGTAAACGGACCGGGCTACTCGACCGAGGCCCGTATACGGGCCTCAGTTCCACGATGCTCAGGCCCGACAGGGGCGTTCGGTCGGATAGTCAGGCCGCTTTGGATACTGGATAAATAACCGCGTACGCTTGCTCGACTGGGTCGAGCGAGTATCCCGTCCGGAGGACGACTGGCCGCAGGCCAACCCAGCGAGGAATTTCAATCCCTCGCGCCGGGCTCGCACCCCCTCGGCCAAGCCAGGCCTGGCCGAGGACCAAACCAACCCCAGCCGAGGCGGCAAGAGACCACCCGCCCTACCAGCTAACCAGCGTTAGAACGTAGAGCGGAACCGCTGGGTCCGCCCCGTCTGGCTACGGCTGCCCGGTCGGCGGGCCCGCTCAGTACCGCAGCGCGATCGCGCCGACGGAGACGCCGGCGCCGGTGCCCACCAGCAGCACCCGGTCGCCGCGGCGGATCCGGCCGGCGTGGACCGCCTCCGCAAACGCCAGGGGTGTGGAGGCCGCCAGGCAGTTCCCCCGCTCGGCGAGGTTGATCACCGCCTGGTCGCGGGCGAAGCCGAACCGGTCCCAGAGCAGCTCCACGGCGTGCCGGCTGGCCTGGTGCGGCACCACGGCGTCCACGGAGGCCCGCTCCCAGCCGCTGCACTCCAGCACCTCGTCGATCACCGGCCCCACCAGGCGGGTCGCGAGGCGGTAGACGCCGCGCCCGTCCATCGAGAAGGTGTTCATCTTCGGGGTGGTGGCGGGGTTATTCGGATGATGGCGAGTGCCGCCGCCTTGAAGCTGCGTGAGCTCCGCGCCGCGGCTGTCCGTGCGGAACCGCGCGTGCAGCATCCGGCTCTCCTGGTCCGGCGTGGCGTGCTCCAGCACCACCGCCGCGGCAGCGTCGCCAAAGAGGACCGTGCTCTCCGGCTCCTCGTAGTTGAGCGACCACGACGTGATCTCACTGCTGTACACCAGCGCCCGCCGGTGCCTGCCCCCCGCCAGCAGGCGGGCGGCCGTCTCCAGCGCCACGCTGAAGCTCAGGCACGTGGCGTTCACGTCGAAGCAGAACGAGTCGCCCTCCGCGATGCCCAGCTCTCGCTGCACGAACACGGCCGTGCAGGGGATCGCCTGTTGCGGCGCCGCGGAGCCGCCCACGATCAGGTCCAGGTCGCTCGCGGCCAGCCCGGCCTGCTCCAGCGCCATCCGGGCCGCCGCGGCGCCCATGGAGGCCGAGGTCTCGCCTTTGGCCCGCCGGCGCTCCCGCACCCCGGTCAGGCGCTCGATCCAGCCGGGCGTCAGGCGCATCCGCTCTTCTAGCTCGGCGCTGGTGACGCGCTGATCCGGCAAGTAGTAGCCGGCGCCGGCGATGCGGATCGGTAATGCTATCGGTTCGCTGCGCATTCGGTCTCCTACCGTCTCCTGGCTCACCCGATCCGCTGGACGCGACGACGCTTGGACCGCGCCGGCACCGGTTCCAGCCCACGCTCGATCCGCAGGTCGCGGGCATGGCAGTTATAGCGGGCCAGGGTCCGCGCGACGCTCTCGCGGACCGCGCGCTCCAATGCCCCGAAGTCCGCCTCGGGCTCCGGCTCCAGGTGGATCCGCAGCCGGCCGACGCCCTCCTGGAACACCTGGTAGTCCCGGATCTCCGGGGCGGCCAGTAGCACCATCCGGCGCACGGTGTCCGGAAAGACCGGACGCACCCCGCCCTCGTCCACGTCGAAGTAGCAGACGTCGTCGCAGCGACCCTCGATCCGGCTGAGCACCCGGAACGCCGAGCCGCACTTGCAGGCGCCCGCATCAAAAGCGACCACGTCGTTCATCCGGTGCCGGAGCATCGGCTGCACCCGGCGCCACAGGTCGGTGATCACCGGCGTGAACCGGTCCGGGTCGCCGGGCAGCGGCCCCGCCTGGAGCGCGACCATATCTTCCTGCACGTGCAGCGCGCCCAGCGGACAGGTCACCGCCAGCAGCCCTTCCGTGCACTGGTACACCTGGTGCAGCGGCTGGTCGAACATCTGCTCCAATCGTTCGCGGTCCTGCGGCTCCAGCACCTCCGCAAAGGAGATCACCTTCTCCGGGCGGATCCGCAGCTCGCCCCGCTCGGCAGCGTCCGCCAGGAACCCAAGGAGCGAGGGTGGGCCGGCCAGGATGTCCGGTAGGAAGTCATTGAGCGCGCGCACGGCCTGATCCAGCGGCAGCATCAGGTCGTAGTACCGGAAGTCGATCCACCGCC
>JAJFMS010000494.1 GCA_020696885.1 Armatimonadota bacterium
GATCGAGCAGGCCAATCTGGCACTTCTCGCGGCCCTCGACCGCCTCCAGGGCGTCGAACTCCGCCCGGGTCCAAACTGCCTGGGCCTCGTCGGCCACCCGGATTCCGCTCACGTACCCGTCTCGCGCAAAGGCGGCCGCCAGCCGGCCCGAAACGTCGTTCTGATCCTGAACACTCATCGCCACTCCCCACGGTGCTGCCCGGTCTATCTACCCGTTCGCCGGAGGGTGGGCGGGAACCTGTCGCCGGGATTCCGACCCCGCAATCGCTGCTCGCTGCCGGGTTTGCGGGTCTGATCGGATATCATCGATCCATGCCATTGCCGTTTCCGCACCGTCTGGGTGAGCTGATCCGCGGTGTGCCCCTCGACTCCGATCCGGACGGGGAGGCGCCCGTCGCCCGCCGGAGCGCCCGCTCGCCGCTGGTGCTCGCATATATCGGTGATGCGGTCTACGAGCTGTTCGTGCGGATCCACCTGGTGGAAGGGGCCGGCCTCAGCCGCAACTTCCAGCCGTCCGCCTCAGGGCTGGTGCGCGCCTCGACCCAGGCCCGCATCCTGGGCGCCCTGGAAGCGGAGCTGAGCGACGAGGAGCTGCAGGTGGTGCGCCGCGGCCGGAACGCCAGCATCGGACAGGCGCCGAAGAGCGCTTCCATGATCGACTACCGCCGCGCCACGGCATTCGAATGCCTGCTGGGATACTTGCTCCTGGAAGGACGCGAAGAGCGGCTGCAGGAGCTGCTGGACAAGGCAGTTGCGATTGGGAGCCAGCCCGTTTCGGACGTCACTCGTCCCGAAACCGGTCGCGAAAGCTCGCCATGAGAACCGTAGCATAGCGGGGGTACCCGCACGCGGGTCGATGCGCGTGGAACGTTCGGCGTCGTCCGGGTGATCGTCCCCACTCGGCCCTACGGCGCCGCCGGCGAACCCCCACTGAAGCCGGAGCGGTGCTGCTGACGCGGGCTGGTCCAACTCTCCACGCGCACGAGGCGCTATGCTACCCGTTTCTCTTCGTGCCTGCGAAACTAGCAAACGTCGTTAGTTAGCGTGCCCCCGCCTGCTTCAGGAGGCGGAGCAACTCGGTGCGTTCAGGACACTCCATCGAAGTGACGCTGGAGAGCGGCGTTCTTCCGGACCGGGTGCGCAGGTTCGGATCAGCGCCCGCAGCCAGGAGCAGGCGCACGATCGGCACGTTGCCATCGAACGTCGCCTCGCACAGTGGAGTCTTGTCGACGAGCGTGCTGTTGACATCGGCCCCGGCGGCGATCAGCAGCTCTACGCTTCTGGGATTGCCCGCCTGGATGGCGCAGAGCAGCGGAGTGTCCCCGGGCGACGCCAGCACGTTCACCGGCGACTTGGCCCGCAGCGCGTCCGCTACGAAGCCCGGATCACCACTCTTTGCGGCCAGGATGAGTGGGGTGACCCCGTCGTCATCATGGGTCTGCGGGCTCACCCCGCGGCGGACTGCCAGCCGGATCTCGTTGCTAATCGCTCGCTGCCGGGCCGGGTTCCCCCGCGCGAAGTAGTGGGCGTCCATGAGTCCCACCATCCGGCGGTCCAGCGCGCGCTGCCGCTCCCGCCAGTAGAAGGCCCCGGTGCCGACACTCCCCAGCACGGCGAGCAGCAGCACCGTAGCGGTTACCTCGATCCCACGCCGGGTCAACGCCATGCCTAGCGAGTCTCCGGCTCCGGCCGGCTGGCGGCCTCGGCCTGTCGCCGGGTGTCCCAGAGCGCCTCCGTAGAGCGCAGCGCTTCGTAGACCGTGACAGGGGTGAGGCGCTTCTCCAGCCGCGCGTCCTCCTTCTCACCCTTCTGCAGCTTGGAGAGCTTACGCTCCACCGTATAGTCGAGGCCCTGTTGGACCTCCACCTCGGCCACCTCAGTGCGATAGCCGGGGCGGACGAACTCCAGCCGGTGGCGGCCTGGCGGCAGCTCCAGCCCGGCACGGCCATCCATGTTCACAAACACGCCGTTCAGCAGCACCGCCGTGCGGTCCGGCGACACCCGAAGAGCCACGTTCTCCGACCCCTCGCGGCGGCGCGCGTCCTTCTCCGGCTCGCGCTCGCGGTCCCGATCCCGGCTCTTCTTCCGGCTGCGGTTCACATACCGGCTGGCGTCCAGGAAGATGTTGGTGCTGAGCCGATCACCCCAGTTGCCGAACCGGTAGTTCATCCCGGTGGAGATGCCGGTGCGGCCGAGGATCGTCCCGAGGCCCACGTCCAGCCGAGCCTCCGCCGGCCGCGGGAGGGCCAGTACGGTCCCTGCCAGAGCCAGGGCTGTAAACGCAAGTCTACCCGGTGCCATCAGAATCGCTCCTAACCAGATGCTACGTTGCCAAAGTGGCCGTTCCGCGGGTGGGAGTTACGCATCACGAATTACTCGTTAGCTCCCCGCTTCCCTCCCTAGGGATAGATGCCGCGGGTCCGGGTGGCTTCCGCCACGCGGGTCACGCCGACCGCGTAGGCTCCCATCCGGAGGTTGGTCTGGTGCTGCTCCGCGGCGTCCCAAACCTGGGTGAATGCCCGGTTCATGAGCTGCTCCAGCCGGACGTTGACCTCGCCCTCGCTCCAGAAGAACGCCTGAAGGTCTTGCACCCATTCGAAATAACTGACGATCACACCGCCGGCGTTGGCCAGCACGTCCGGCACGATCAGTGTGCCGTTCTCTTCCAGGATGCGGTCCGCTTCTGGCGTGGTGGGACCGTTTGCGCCCTCGACGATCATCCGCGCTCGTATCCGCGGCGCGTTCTCCTCGGTGATCTGCCGCTCCATCGCCGCCGGGACCAGGATGTCCACCGGCAACTCCAGCAGTTCCGCGTTGGTCATCGACTCGCCCGCGCCGGTGCCGCAGACGCCGCCCTGGTCCAGCTTCACGCCGCACACCAGGTCCAGGTCCAGGCCGTCTTCCCGGTAAATCGCTCCCGAGACGTCGCTCACCGCCACCACCCGCGCGCCGGCATCGGCCAGCAGCCGCGCCGCCACGGAGCCCACGTTCCCGAAGCCTTGCACCGCTACGCGGGCGCCCTGGAGGCCGCGTCCCAGCTTCTGGCAGGCCAGACCGGCTGCGATGGTCACGCCGCGCCCCGTCGCCTCGACCCGCCCGAGCGACCCGCCCACGGACACCGGCTTGCCGGTTACCGCTCCCATCACCGTGTGGCCGTGATGCATGGAATACGTATCCATGATCCAGGCCATCACCTGCGGGTTCGTGCCCATGTCCGGCGCCGGGATGTCGCCTTCCGGCCCGATAAGGAGGCTCATCTCCGTGGTAAAGCGGCGGGTCAGCCCTTCCAGCTCCCGCAGCGAGAGCGCGCGCGGATCCACGCACACGCCGCCCTTCGCGCCGCCATACGGCAGGCCTACGATGGCGCACTTCCACGTCATCCACATTGCCAGCGCCCGGACCTCGTCCAGCGAGACGTCCGTGCTGAACCGGATGCCGCCTTTCGTGGGCCCCAGGGCGGTGTTGTGCTGCACCCGGTGGCCGGTGAACACCCGGATCGACCCGTCGTCCATTCGCACCGGAAAGTGGACCGTCAACTCTCGCTTTGGCTGCCGCAGCACTTCCAGGACGTCGCGATCGAGGCGGATCACCTGGGCCACGTTGTCCAACTGGGACAGCGCCATCTCCCACGCCGACTGTTCCACGGGCCGCGAGATCGGTTCCGAGATCATAGCTCCCTCCGGCCGGTGCGGAGCGGTGCCCCCACCGGGACGCCCGGCGCCATTGCCGGGGCCTGATTTATTGTACGCACGGAGCGCCCGTTCTGCCGTTCCCCAGCCGCTCCGTTTCGTCTGGTTTACCCGGTCAATACGGGCCGTATGCCAGCCCGTTCGGGAAGGAACCGCCATCATGCGGCTGCTCGCCCAGGCGGCCCCCGGTGGACCGCCGCTCAGGTTTGACAGGGGGTGTGCGTTCTGCTAAAATCGGGCGATAATTCGTCGAGCGCCGCCGGGCCGGGCGCCGAAAGGGTGCAGTCGCGTCAATGGTTGTCCTCAAAGTTCTGATGTATCTGTCTCACTTCGTCGTGAGCGTGATCCTGATTGGCCTGGTCGTCAGCCAGACGTCGAAGTCCGAAGGCCTCGGCGCGGTCTCCGGCTCCTCCAGCCCCTCCCTCCGCGGGCGCGCTGGCGTGGATGAGAAGCTGGCGGAATACACCCGCTACGCCGCCATCGCGTTCATGACCCTCAGCGCGATCCTGTACATCCTCGCCACCAAATTCGGCTGGGTCGCGTAACGCCCCCGCCGTTCACAGGCTTCAACGCCCCCGTCCCGGCTCGACCGCACCCACCCCGGTGCCCGCTCCGGAGACGGGGGCGTTTTTTGTATCCGTGAGGTGGAAGTATTGTGCAGACACCGGGGTCAGG
>JAJFMS010000495.1 GCA_020696885.1 Armatimonadota bacterium
GCCGCCGTTCTCCTTGTCCAGCCGCGGCTTCGGATCGAACGTATCGATCGCGGACGGGCCGCCGTGCATGAACAGAAAGATCACCCGCTTGGCCCGCGGCGCGAAGTGCGGCGCCCGGGAGGCCAGCGGACCTTTGGCCTTGGGAGCCGCGACGGCTTCGGCTGCTTCCGTGGAGGCCGCAGCGAGGGCGGAGAACGCCATCATCCCGAAGCCGCCGGAGCAATACCGCAGCATGTCCCGCCGGGTCGTGTGCTTCACCACGTGGGGCGTGCACGCATCGCAATCATGATCGCTCATCCGAGACTCTCCGAGTTTATGCCCGCGAACCACATGGGGAGATGAGAATTGCCCGCGAAACACCCCGGCAAAGTCAGCCGAGGGCAGGCGCGAAAAAGCGCGAAAGGAAAAAGCGAATCTGGACAGGATGAACGGGATCTACGGGATGGATGTTGTGGGTGTCAGGGACCGTTGTGGCCATGCATTGGACGGGGGCTCTGAAGAAACGCCACGTGCCAAATCCAGATCCTTCGCTACGCTCCAGGATGACCTGGTTCGGGTGAGGGTGCTTCGCGCTGAACCTGAGTTCACCTGACCCAATCCTGTCAATCCTGTTCATCCTGTCTAAAACTTCCCGGTATCCCCTTTTCGTGTGTTTCGCGGGCAATCTCTAATCGACATACCGGAATTCACTGGAGGCGTACAGCGCCTGGCAAAAGCTGCGCCAGGCTTCCACGCGGCGCTTCTCCGGGTCTTTCTGCTTTGGCTCGAGGGCGCGCTCGTAATCGTCGAGGAACGCCTGGGCGCGGGTGCGCTCTTCCGAGGTGGCCGGGCGGTTCAGCGCGCGGAGGTAGGCGGTCTCCACCCGGCGTCCGTCGTCGGCGGTCGGTAGGTTGAGCAGCATGTCCGCGAACTTGCCGGCCTGGTCCTGCACGTAGGGACTGTTCATCATGTACAGCGCCTGCGGGGCCACGGTGGTGGTGTCCCGCCGCCCGTTCACCACGTGCGGGTCCGCGAAGTCGAACACCAGAAACATGTCGTAAATGACGCCGCGCACCACCGGAAGGTAGACGCTACGCCGGTTGCTGCTGTTGTATTCGACCCCGAACTCCTTGCCCGCCAGGCCGCTGGTGCGGGTCACCATCGTGCCGCCGGTGGCGGCGCGGTCGAGCTGCCCGTTCGCCAGGAGCATCGCGTCGCGGATCGCCTCGGCTTCCAGGCGGCTGCGGTTCATCCGCCAGAGCAGCCGGTTCTCCGGATCCTTCACCGCGGCGGCGGGGTTCGGATCGGAGTTCATCTGGTAGGTGGCGGAGAGCATGATCTGCCGGTGCAGCTTCTTCAGCGACCATCCGCCTTCCACCAGGCGCCGGGAGAGGTAGTCCAGCAGCTCCGGATGGGTGGGCTTCTCGCCCAGCCGGCCGAAGTTGTCCGGCGTGGCCACGATGCCCCGGCCGAAGTGGTGCAGCCAGGCGCGGTTGGCCAGCACGCGCGCCGTCAGCGGGTTCTCCGGGCTGGCGATCCACTCCGCCAGCTCCAGGCGGCCGCTCTTCCCCGCCGGCACCGGCTCTCGGCGGCCGGCCACGGTGGTAAGGAAGCCGCGGGGGGCCGCCTCGCCCAGGTTCTTGTAGCTGCCGCGCACGTGAACCTGCAGATCCTCGATCTTGCCGTCCTGCACCGCCATCGCCATCGGCACGGCGGGCGGGGCTTTGGCTTCCAGCGCCTTCAGGTCCGCGGTGAGCTGCTGCTTCTCCGCCTCGTCCTTCGGCTTCTTGAGTTGATCCTGGAGCTTCTTCACCGCCGCGTCATGAGCTTTGCGCGCGGAGACGGCGGCATCCGGCCCCAGGGGGCGCTCCATCCAGTACATCACCCGGTTGTTGCGCGGGAGGGTGCCGGAGAGCGTCACCGTGCTCTTGAAGATGCTAGCGAGGGAGTAGTAGTCCTTCGTGGAGATCGGATCGAACTTGTGGTCGTGGCAGCGGGCGCAGCTCACGGTCAGCCCCAGGAACGCCTTGCTGGCGAGGTCGATCTGCTCGTCGGCCACGTCCAACGCAAGCTGGACCCGGTCCTGCTGGGCGAGGAGCTTCGGACCCATCACCAGCACGCCGGTAGCGATGAGCCGCTCGTGCTTCTCGGCCTCGGTCTCGCTGGGCATCTGGTCGCCCGCGAGCTGCTCCTGGATGAACTGATCGAACGGCTTGTCCTGGTTGAAGCTCTTGATCACATAGTCCCGGTAGCGCCAGGCGTTCGGGAACACCTCGTTCCAGTCCAGGCCGTTGGAATCGGAGTAGCGCACCACGTCCAGCCAATGACGACCCCACCGCTCCCCGTATGCGGACGAGGCGAGGAGCCGATCGATCACCTTTTCCCAGGCATCGGGCGAGCGGTCGTTGATGAACGCGTCCACTTCCTCGGGGGTGGGTGGGAGGCCGGTGAGATCGAAGCTGGCCCGGCGGATCAGCGTACGGCGGTCGGCATAGGGGCTGGGCTTGAGGCCCGCCTTCTCAAGGCCGGCGAGCACGAAGCGGTCGATGTCGCTTTTCGCCCACTGGCGGTTCACGACGGCCGGCACCCGGGGCTCCTGCACCGGCTGGAACGCCCAGAACTTCTCGGGGGCGACTTCGGCGCCGGCACGGCTGCCGGACACGCCCCAGGGCGCGCCCATGCGGACCCAGGTGGTGAGCGTCTCGATCTCCGGATCGGAGAGCTTCGCCCCCAGCGGCATCCGCATCTTGCCCTGGTACCGGATGGCCTGGATCAGGAGGCTCTTGTCCGGATTGCCGGGCACCACGGAGGGGCCTTGCTCCCCGCCTTTCAACATCGCCTCGCGGGTACGGAGGTCCAGCTTCCCCTTAGCGGCGGCGCCGGTATGGCAGGCCAGGCACTTGGAGGCGAGCAGCGGCCGAACCCGGGCCTCGAAGAACTCCGCGGCCTTCGCATCCGGGCGCGCCTCGGGACGCGCTGTGGTAGCAGGCGGAGGCGCAGCGGCCGCGATGGCGGTAAGCCCCGCGCAGGCGGCGGTTGCGATGGCGGACCAGAACCCGGTTTTCGTCACCAACATGTGTCTCCCATCCTGGTCCCGCCGCGCCGCGAGCACTTCTTTACTTCGAGCGCGGGCCGGGTGTCCGGTTACCACTTAGTGTCGGCCGAGGGTGGGAAGTCCACCGCCCATCGGCTTGACGATACGTATGGGCAACTCGCAAAGGTATTATCGTCCGGTGCGGTGCGATCGTCAAGTCAGGGTGTTTCCGAACGGTGGGAGTGCCTTGGGGAGGTTCTTTAGTAGGGGCATTCGCCGTGATTGCCCTGGAAACGAAGACGGTACCGGCGCATGCAAAGCCGTACCGTCCCCGATGGGTAGTTACGGCTCTGCCGACGCCGGGAGGAAATCCTGGCGAGGGCAACCACGGCGTCCACGGCGTGTGCCCCTACCAAGAGACCGCACATTAGGTTGTTTTGGTCCCACCAGGGCGGTGAGGGACCGCCCGTCCTACCATCGCACGCACGGAGGGTCCGACGGGCCTCACTGAAACGACGACAGGGCCCGGAGTTCGACTCCGGGCCCTGTCTTTACTTTGGAATGCGTGTGCGCTACAGTTCGACGATCCCCAGATTCAGGGTGCCCTCGTAGGCGCCGCCCAGGCTCAGCGTGGCGTCCATCTTCTTCTTTTCGAGGTCGATGTTCGTCAGCTTCACGTTGAGCGGGATGGCCGCGTCGCTGGCCTGCTTCTTCAGCGGCACGGAGAGCAGCGACTTGCCTTCCTTCGAGTAGACTTCGAGGATGCGGTCCGCCCCGTTGCCCTTCACGGCGAGGAAGAAGACCGGCAGCTTGTAGAGCCCGTTGAAGTCGGCCACGGCCAGGCGGTCGCCGCCGACTACGGCGTCCTTCTCCTGGAGGCTGAGGGAGCGGGTGGCGATGACGCCCACCGGCACTTCCTTCTCGCCGGCTTCCTCGATAGACTTCGCCGTGAACGCCTTGTCCGGCATCATCAGGAGGGCGACCTTCTGATCGACGTGGTAACCGATTACCTTGTCGGTGGCAGGGTCGATCTTGACCGGCGGGTTCGGGAACTGGGTCTGGATAAGCGGGACCGCGAACATCGCGACCTGGGCCAGCACGTCCGCCGGAATGGCGTCCGCCACCACCTCAGCGTGGGCGATGCCCACCGTCACGGCCAACATGGCCGCCATACCGATCAGTCTCTTACGCATGGAATGGGTTCTCATATAGGCGCTACGCGCGGTGTTCGGTGGGAGGCTCCCCCCCTTACCAAGGGGGGCAGGGGGGGTCTCTCGGCCCGCGGTGTTCGGAGGGTCCAAAATCAGAAATCGGAAAGCTCGACAGGGTTTTCAAACAGCAAGGCGGATAG
>JAJFMS010000496.1 GCA_020696885.1 Armatimonadota bacterium
GCTGTTGTTTCGGGAGCAGCCTTCCCCGGCGGGCTGGCTCGGGATCAGCCTGATCGTGGCGGGCGTGTTTACACTGACGCTGAACGGGATGAACCGGGTGGCGGCGGTGTCCCGGGCCGGCGTGGCCGCGGCCATCGGGACCGGGCTCTGCACCGCCGCCTACTCCGCGGTCGACAAGATCGGCGTGCGGCACGTTTCCCCGTCGCTGTAAGTGGTGCTTACGTCCCTGGCGGGTTCACTCGCGTACGGCGCGATGCTCCGGAAGAGCCGCGGCTGGAGCCCGTTCACGGCCGCGATCCGGCCCGCTCCGCGGACCGTCCTGGCTGCGTCGTTCGCTGCAGTCGGTGGCTACCTGCTGGTGCTGTAGGTGCTCCAGCAGGCGCCCGTTCCGTACGTCGTGCCGCTGCGCTCGGTCTCGGTGCTGTTAAGCGTGATTGCCGGATCCCGGATGCTGGGTGAAGCTGGGGGGACGGTCCGACTCGCCGCCGCCGTCATCCTGGCCGGAATTGGCGCCATCTAAGGCACCCGTCTCACCGGAAGCCGCTCAGGCTGCCTGGAGGCTCCCTGCCGCTTCGGGCTGAAGGTTCGGTGTCTCGCTGCCCACGACCTGAGCCGCCGCTTCGGCGGTATCGTGGACCTGCATGATGGAATCGAGGCGGGTGAGCCGCAGCATCCGCTGGATGGTGCTGTTGGCGCCGGCCAGGTGGAGGCCGCCGCCGCCCGGCCGCAGCCGCCGCGTAGCGCCCAGCAGGGTGCCGAAGCCGCTGCTATCCATAAAGGTGACGCCGGTGAGATCGATGATCACGTTCTGCGTGCCTTCGGAGACCATGTTCACCACCGCCTGCTTGAACAGCGGCGCGGTGTAGATGTCGATTTCTCCGGTGACGAAGAGGACCGGTCGATCGGCAACCTGACGAACGTCAATACCAAGGCGGAGCGGGTTTGTCATTTTGTCCAGATCCATCCACGCGACCACCGGCCGGTCACGGGTGCAATGTTTGCTTCAACAGTGGAGCCGGGGGGAGGGTTGGTTGCAAGCCACCCGGGCCGGCTATTCGACTATACCCACACCGCGACGGGGTTAATCGCCACAAATCAAACAGGCGCCTGGTTTGGAGAACGGCGCCGGCGGGTAAACGCACGCCATCCCATTTTGCTGCCACGAGGGTCCCGTTATGCACCGTAATAGCCGCGATTCGTGGGCCGATGCCATGTTCTGGGGTGTCACGTTCACTATCCTGATGATCATCATCGGAGTGCCGCTGGCGTTTTACTTCGTTGTAGCGGGCCGGTAGAGCCCGGCAGTTTGGGCGCCGGTAACGCCATTTCTCCCGCCGCCGGCTCGGCGCTTGCGGTGACCCACCCAACCGCCAAGCGGTCATGTTGAGCTACCGACAGGGCTACGCCCAGTTCTGTGCCTCTTTGCGGCCGAGGAACAACGGCAACAACAGCGCCGCGAGGTTCACCCTGCGTCCGACCCCGGCGGCCGCCTGGAGGCCCGCCAGATCCCAATGCTGGGGCCTGAACCGCAGGGGAGCTTCTTAGGAGCCGGCACCAGCCCCAGGTGCGGGGTAAGTGTCAACTGTGGAACATCTCCTACCGGGCTCGGAACGCTGGTCGTCGGCCCGCCATGCCCCCGCGGACGCGCCGGGTACCTCGTGCGCGGCTGGGAGCCTTCCCGTTGCTCAGGATGACTCGATACGGGGACGGTGGTGTACGCATGCGGAGCACGAGGCACCCCTCGTCTCTATCCGCATTCATCTGCGGCCAAAGGCTGACTCCAACGTCCCCCATCTGCGTTCATCTGCGACGGAATTCTCTGCGTTATCTGAGGATCACAACTTCCCCATCCCCCCATCTGCGTGCATCCGCGTTCATCTGCGGCTAAAAACTCTGCCCGCCAAGCGGCGTCAGCCCCGCGCCAGCTCGCGCCACAGGCCGCGGTAGCACTGGAAGAAGACGAGGCCGTCCTCGGCTTTCACGGCGTTGCCCACTTCGCAGTTGGTGTAGCGCGTGTAGTTCGCCTGGCGCAGCAGGGAGAAGAGCTCGCGGTAGGGGTAGTCGCTCCAGAGCGAGTTGATGTGCACGCTCATCAGGAACGGCTTCAGCAAGTCGAACGCTTCCTTGACGGAGCCGTTCCGGACGTCCGTCGGGTTGCTGTTCCAGTTGACCCCCACGGACTTGTGGCCGCAGTAGTCCATGATCTTGCGCATGTTGGCCGGCTCCTGGGTGCCCGCGCCATGCACCTCCACCCAGATCTCCACGCCGTTGTCCTGGGCGGCGGCGCCGCATTCGCGGAGTGCCTTGCCGATCTGCTCCAGGGTCTTCTCCACCGGCACGTCCTTGGGCAGGCCGTTGGGCCGGACCTTGACCCCCAGGGCGCCCAGGTCCTTCGCCAGCTTCGCCCACTCGCGGGTCTCGTCGATGAACTTCTTCACCACGGACGGATCCGGGCTCTGGAACTCGCAGGTGGTGCCCAGGCTGATCTGCTTGATCCCGGCGTCCGCGCAGCGCTGCTTGACCTCGGCGCGTTGGGAGGCGTTCAGGGTTAGCTCTACCCCGTGGGCGTGCGTGGTCCGGAACTCGATGGATGGCACCCCGGCCGCCGGCAGGATCTTCAGCAGCGTGGGGAGATCCCAGTCTTTGGGGACGTTGTAGGTCACCGTTCCCAGGCCGAACGGCGGATCGCCCTTCTTCCCCTGGGCTTCCGCGGGGGTAGTCAGGTCGACCGCGCCCGTCACCAGGGCCGCGCCCATCCCGGCGAGCAGGCCGCGCCGGGTCGTGTTAGCAGTCTTCATCAGCCGCTCCTTTCAGCGCTCTTCCCGGCAGCGCTCGGTCGTTCAATCGTCCTCGTCCACTCTCTCGATCACCTCAATCGGCGCGCCGGGCCGGACGATGAGCACCGGCAGCTCCGTGCTGACCTGCTCGATCAGCCACTGCGGCAGCGGCGCATCCACCGCCCCGGGGCGCATCTCGTAGGCGAACACCACGTAGCCCTCGCCGCGCGGGTTGTCGTTGGTGCAGAACAGCACCCCGCTGCGATCCGGCCGCAGCGCTTCCGGCAGGTTCGGCGCGGAGATCCAGGCGCACTCGAAGCGACGGCACACCGGGGGCCGGTCCGCGTAGATCGCACAGCCGATCTGGATCAGGTGCTGGCAGGGTGTGCCGGCCGGCTTGTTGAACCGGGCTTCCCCCTCCACCGCCTCGAATTCCAGCACCACGCAGCAGGCGTGGCACGAGCCGCAACTCCGCTCGCGGGTTATCCTGGGCATCGGCCCCTGGCTTTCCTGTTCGAGCCCGGCCTCGTGCTAGCCTGCAAAGACTTCCTCCAGCGCGGCCCGCATCACGTCGGTGGGGGCGTCGTGACCGGTCCACTGCTTGAACGCGATCGCCCCCTGGTAGACGAGCATCCCGAGACCGTCCAGCGTCGTAGCCCCCGCGGCGCGCGCCAGGCGGAGGAACGGGGTGTCCGGCGGGTTCGGGATCACGTCGCTGACTACCATTCCGGGTCCGAGGGTGGAGTAGTCCACCGGCACCCGGTCGTCCACGTTCGGGTGGAGGGCAATGCTGGTGGCGTTGACCAGAAGCTGGGTATCCCCCGCCACCCGGTACTCTCCCACCCAGGGTGTGAACCGCGTCTCGACCCCGGTCCGCTCCTGCACCTGCGCCGCCAGCTCCTCGCCGCGGGCCACGGAGCGGTTCACGATCTCCAGGTGCGCGGCCCCCGCTTCCGCGAGCTCTACCGCAATCGCTCGCGCGGCGCCGCCCGCGCCGAGCACCACGGCGCGCACGCCGGAAAGCTCCAGGCCGGTCTCCCGCACACTCCGGATGAACCCCTTACCGTCCGTGTTCTCCCCCAGCAGGGTGCCGTCTGCCTGCCGGATGATCGTGTTCACCGCGCCGATCTTCCGCGCGGTGGGCGTGATCTCGTCCAGGTGCTCCATCACGGCGATCTTGTGCGGGATGGTGCAGTTCGCTCCGGCGAAGTTCATCGCACGCATGCCTCGCACCGCATCCGACAGCCGCTGCGGCGGCACTTCCAGCGTCACGTAACGCCAGTTGAGGCCCAGGGCCGCGAACGCCTGCTCATGCATGTACTGCGTGGGGTTCTCGGCCACCGGCTGACCGAACAACGCGATGATCTCAGAGAGGAACGATTGGGGCGCAGGCATCAATACCTCGTAGGTGGCCGATCGAAGAGGGGAACGCTCCCGGAGCCCGGTGACGGACTACGTCCCTTGGATGTTTTCCGGCGCGCATCGCGAACCCTGCCCCGCCCCTGCTTTCCCACCGTCTCCGCCCACCGGCTCTATCGACGAGGAACGAGCTCTCCATGACCCTACGGCTGCTGTCATCCCGAT
>JAJFMS010000497.1 GCA_020696885.1 Armatimonadota bacterium
CACTATCGGTTGCCGCCAGCTCTCCCGCCAACTCGCGCTGGACGGAAAACGCCTCGTCCACCCGGCCAAGCAGCCGCTGTGTTTTGGCGACGCTGTAGCGCGCCACCCGAATCTGGGTGGGATTGCCGTGTCCCAGGTACCACTCCTCGGCCTTCCGCAGTAGCTCCAGGGCGCGGTCGTAGTCCTTGCGGTCGAAGTAGGTCCAACCGGTGTTGTTGTAGAGCGGGCCCAGCCAGCTCTTGACCGACGCATCGCCGGACTGCTCCACGAGCCCGATCGTCCGGAGATTCCAATCGAGCGCTACGTCGGGCTCCTCGACGATCCCCAGCATGTGCGCCGCGTCCACCGCCAGACCATCGTGGCCGGCGCTGCGGGCGAGCTCCCACGCCTCGCGGAAGAGCGGGATCGACCGCGCGGCGGAGCCGGACGAGTTGCGCACGCGACCCCGCTCCAGCAGGCAGCGCACCCGCGGCCGATCCATGCCGCTCTCGAGCAGCGAGTCCGCTTCATCCAGCACGGCGTCGGCCTCGTCGAACCGGCGCTGGCGTCCCAGGGATCGCGCCAATTGGGAGAGCAGCTCGATCAGGTAGCCCCGATCGGCGGAGGCGCGGGCCGCGGGCACTACCTCGCGGAAGCGCTCTTCTGAGAGCGCGGCGTCCTGATAGTTCCACAGCGAAGCGAGATCGGGCAGTGCGGCAGGCGAAGTTGCAGGATCGGACATGGCACGGAAGCTCCAGGGGAGGCGACGGCTGGCAGCGAGCGCCGCGGCAGGCGGGGTCCCGGTCTGCCAGCCGCCAATCGGGGGCACCCTACATTGGACGCGCCTCCGGCCCGTCGAGGTGCGGGAAAGTTCGCGGGACTATGACGGCGTCTGTGCGGTGCTTGACTCCGGCCGGTGGCGGCCCCCGGCAGACCGGGCGGCCGGGCGTCCGGAATCCGGCCAGGAGATCGGTGCAACACTTTTGCGCCAAGCCCCGTCTAACTGGCGACCCGCTATTACTTTACCCCGCTTGCTCTGGAACCTCCCGCCCACCATGCGGCGGAGCTGCGTTCGACCTTCCTGTAGTCGAGGAGGGATTCGCCGGAAACGTGCGTAATCATGCCATCGCCCGCTTCGGGGGAGTGCCGCATGTCATCCGACAAAGGTTAGGGGGGCCTCGCCTCCCGGCTCCCCGGCAACGCGCTCGAGTGCGGAACGGGGCCTAGACCGCTTCCAAAAAGAGCAGCGTTAAAGCAGGAAACCGCCAATCAATCAGCTAAAGGGAACCTCAGCATGCGCCGGGCAGGCGCTTCCGCTGCAGTCTCCGGTTCCCTTGGTTGCCCGTCATATCTGCAGTTAGTCTTCTCTCGGCGCTGCCGCGCGCCGGGTAGATCCATTAGTCAGGGTCGTGCACGATGAGCATTTCAAGTAGAGTGAAGGCCGCTTCCTGGCAGGGTGCCGCGCTATCCCTGGTGACGCTGGCGCTGGCTGGCGTTTCGGCAGCCCCGCGCGGCCATTCCGTCTCGCTGGTGACGGAAGCCGGCAGCGCACACCCTGACGCCGGGCCGTCCGCGTCCATCCCGGCACTGTTGTCCTCCGCCACGGACGCGGCGCAGTGTGGGGTGGACGGGAGCCAGGACCAGGGTAACGGCGACCTGGAGGTGTACCGGGAGCGCATGCAGCAGCTTGCCTTCCCTTATAACCAGGTGAACTGGAACGCCTACAACCAGGGCGTCGAGCAGCGGGCGCGAATCGCGGCGCGCGCGACAGCGCGGAAGCCGTTGAGCGCCGCGGCGCTGGCCAACCGGTGGGAGTTCATCGGGCCCACCAACCTGCAGCCCCCGACCCGCCAGAATTTCGGCCAGGGTGTAGTGAGCGGCCGGGTAAACGGCGTGGCCTACGACCCCACGGTGACCTCCAACTACTGGATCGCCTCCGCCACCGGGGGGATCTGGAAGACCACCAACAACGGCCAGAGCTGGAGCTTCCTCTCCCAGTCGTGGCCGTCGCTCGAGACGAGCTGCGTGGCCGTGCATCCCACTGATAGCAACACGGCCTACGCCGGCACCGGCGACTTCCCCGGCTTCGGCGGGTTCTACAGCTTTGGCGTGATGAAGACCACGGACGGCGGCGCCACGTGGACGAACGTCGGCCGCACGCAGTTCGGCTCCGTTTCCGTGAGCGACATCATCATCGACCCGGAGACCCCGCAGACGCTGATCGCGGCTACGGGCCGTGGACGCACCACCCGCGGCCAGGTGTGGCGCTCCGCGAACGCGGGCCAGACCTGGACTTCCGTGATCAGCACGCAGGCGGACTGGAGCGGTCTCTCGGTCGGTGCGCGCAACGCCACCGGACAGCGACGGTTCTGGGCCGTTGGCCACGCGGCGGGCGGGCAGATCCTGCACTCGATGGACCGCGGCGTCACCTGGACCCGCGTGACCACGCCGCTCACTGCCGGCGCGCAGGATGGGCTGGATATCGCAGCTTCCACGATCAGCCCGGATACGGCTTACCTGCTCTCCGGCACGGACCGGCGGATCTTCCGCACCACGGACGCAGGGGTGAACTGGACCGACATCACGGCCGGTTTCCCGAACGACATGGTGGCCGGCGACAATTACAACTGGTCCCAGTCTAACTACGATTTCCACATCTCCACCTCGCAGAACAGTGGGCAGGACGTGATCTACGTCGGCCTGCGAGACCTGGTGATGTCCTCCGATGGTGGGACGACCTGGCGCAGCGCGGGCGCCGTGTACACCGACAACGCGGTGACCCACGACGACCAGCACGCCCTGGTCCCCAACCCCCGGAACGGCGCCGAGCTGCTGGTGGCGAACGATGGTGGTGTCTACCGGATGATCTTCAATCCGTCCGGCAACACGGTATCGTTCACGAGTTTGAACGCCACCCTGGGCGTTACTCAGTTGAACGCCGCGGACTACCACCCGTCCGACCCGACGCACATCCTCAGCGGCGCGCAGGACAACGCCAGCCCGGTCGCCCTGGGAGACCTCTCCCGGTGGAGGGGTGTAGGCGGCACGGACGGCGCGGGCTGTGTGATCAACCAGTCCACCCCGGCCCTGCAGTTCGCGGCGGCCCGCAACATGGTGATCTACCGGACCGCGGATGAGTGGAACACCGCTCCTTCCACGATCACGCCGACCTGGGGTAACGACCGGGTCCCGGTGATCGGGCGGCTGGCGCTGGACCCGACCCGGCCGAACCTGCTTTACGCCGGCACCAACTACCTGTGGCGCTGGAACGATACCACGCAGAACTGGACGCCGCGCCTCGGCGGCACCGACCTCGCCCCCGGCGGCGGCACGGTGCGCGCGATCGCGGTAGCGCCGAGTGACGGCAACACCATTTACACCGGCTCAACTACCGGCGAGCTGTTCTTGACCATGAACGGCGGCGCGAGCTGGGCGCAGATCAACACCGGCTCCCCGGCGCTGCCGACCCGGGCGATCACCTCCATCGCTGTCCATCCCACCAATCCGTTCCACATTGTGGTGAGCCTCTCCGGCACCGGCGTATCCCACGTGTGGCGCTGCGCGGACATCAGCCAGGTGGCCCGGGCGTGGACGGACGTGAGCGCCGGCCTCCCGGACCTGCCGGTCAACTCGCTGATCCTGGATCGCAACGCGCCCACCACCCGCTACTTTGTGGGCACGGATGCCGGCGTGTTCCGCACCGGGAACGGCGGCACCTCGTGGGAAGACATCACCACGCCGCTCAACCTCCCGAACGTCATCGTGAGCGACGTGCGCCTCGCGAGCACCGGCTACCTGATGGCCGCGACCTATGGGCGTGGGATCTGGCGGATCGATCCGACCGCAGCCGCTACCCGCCTCCTCCTTCGCCGTCCGAACGGCGGCGAAGTGGTGATCGCAGGGAAGGCCACGACGATCACGTGGGACACGGGCGGCTTCGCTCCGGGCCACACGGTGAAGATCGAGCTCTCGCGAGATGCCGGCGGCACCTACCCCGAGGTGATCGCGGCCAACGCGCCGGATACCGGCAGCTTCTCCTGGACACCGCAGCTACCGGTGGGCACCACGAGCCGGATCCGGATCACGTCTAACACGGACAGCTCGATCACGGACTCCAGCGATGCCGACTTCAGCATTGTCGAAGGCAGCCTCACGGTCATCACGCCGAACGGCGGCGAAGTGGTGCGGTTCGGTGCCCACGTCACCGTACGCTGGTCGGCGACGAGCCTGGCCCTTACGAGCCAGACCGTGCGGATCGACCTTTCCCGAGACGGCGGCCAGACCTTCAACGAAGTGATCGCTGACTCCGTGAGCACGCTGGACGGGCAGTTCGACTGGGTCGTGTCGGCGCCCGGCACCACGTCGGCGCGGATCCGGGTGA
>JAJFMS010000498.1 GCA_020696885.1 Armatimonadota bacterium
GTGTCGATGCCCGGCAGCGGCTTGAGGTCCGCGGTCTTCGCAATCGGGAGCTGCGGCCCCTCGTTGCCGTAGCTCTCATCCCCGGTGCGGATCGGGTGGTACTGCGCGCCCAGGTACGAGGCGCCGTGGTAACCGAAGCCACCGTCATTCATGATCACGTACGGCGGGATCCCCGGCTTGCGCGCGCCCAGCACGCGGGAGGCGATGGAGCCCATCGAAGGGAAGCGCGGGCGCTGGTCGCCGCCGGTGGCACCGAGGTAGCCGGACAGAATCCAGTGCGTGGCGGCGTAGTGGTCGTTATTCGGGTGGTTGAAGCCGCGGTGGATTGTGACCTTGTCCATAACCTTCGCCATGCGCGGCAGCAGCTCACAGATCTGCAGCCCGGGGAGGTTGGTCGGAATCGGCTTGAACGGCCCCCGCACCTCGGCCGGCGCGTCCGGCTTCATATCGTACGTATCCAACTGCGTCTGCCCGCCGTGCAGCCAGATCAGGATCACGTTCTTGTTGTTGGACGCCGAAGTCCCCCGCGCGGCCGCCTGCGCCGCTTCCAGCCGCAGGATGTCCACCAGGCTCAGCCCCACGATCCCGCAGAACCCGGTCTTCACAAAGTCCCGGCGGCTGGTGCCGTCACAAAGCCGCTGCCGGGGTCCGGTCTGTACTGTCAACATGGGGGATCACTCCAGGATGGGGCCGCGTGCCACGCGATAGTTATGAGCCTGGCAGCCCGCTGCGGTTGCGTCCGGTTGAGACTGGCTTGGACACAGAGGGACACGGGAGTTTAGACACAGAGGGACACAGATTGGGACAGAGGGGACACAGAAGAACACCTGGAGGAATCCGGAAAACCGGGACTCTGGACACTTACCGTGGCAACCCGCGCAGTGTGAACCGGCGAGCCCAACTAAAGTAACTTGGTGATCTGTTCCTTCTGAGCCTATCTCGTCCCGATCTGTGTCCCTCTGTGTCTAAACTCCGACGTCTCTACTCCACGTCGCCGAAGTGCGGTCCCCACTCGGCGGCCAGCGCGCGGCCTTGCTCTTCGAGGCGCGCCTCTTCCTCGTCCGTAAGCGGCTGCCATTCTCGCGCCCAGGCGAGGTTCTGCTCCACTTCCGCCACGCTGTTCATCCCGATCACCACCAGGGAGGCGGCCCGCAGCCCCAGCGCGTACCGGATCGCGGCCTGATGGTCCGTGGTGAGCTGCGCGTCCCGGTTCTCCTCGTACTTCATCTCCCGCGCGCCGCCGAACACCTTCATCACGGCGATGCCCAGGTCGAGCTGCTCCGCCAGCGGCAGGACCCGCGTCTCGAACCCGTAGGTGTGCCGGTCCACGAAGTTCATCGCCAGCATCACGGCGTCCAGCTCCAGGTTCCCGGCCAGCGCCTGCTTCAGCAGGAACTCCGCCTTCCACGGATGGTGGTGCGCCGTGAAGCCGATGTAGCGGGTCCAGCCCCGCCGCTTCGCCTCCCGGAGCCCGGCGAACACGCCGTCCGGCGCCAGGAGCTGCTCCGGCTCGAAACTGCCGACGCAGTGGGCGTAGAGGAGATCCACCGACTCCACGCCCAGGTCCTTCAGGCTCTGCTCGTGGATCGCCAGTGCCTCTTCCGCCGTCCCGGCGAAGCACTTGGTAGCCAGGAACAGTCCCTCGCGGCGAGAGGGCAGCACCTCGCGAAGCTGGGCGTGGGCACGCTGGTAGCCGGGCGCCGTGTCCAGGTAGGTCACACCCCGCTCGATGGCCGCTTCGTACAGCGGGATCGCTTCGCTATCCGGCAGCCCGATGCCTCCCGGGCCGGTGCCGAGGCCCACCAGCGGCACGCGCTCATCAGTCCTACCAAAACGGCGAGTGGGCAGCGGCGAAGGGGCAAGAACGGCTGGCATCGGTCATCTCCTGGTACACGTTGGGACACGCAGGTATTCCGCGCCTCACCCCAGATTCCTTCACACCGAAGACGGCGCCGGCTCCATTTCCCCGTTTCCTCATCTCCCCATTTCCTACCACCGCATCGGCCGCCGGCGCATCATCCGGCGGGGCCGGAATGCAGGCTCCGCCAGCTCGGCGTTCCACTTCTCCCATGCGGCCGAGAGTTGACGCACCTTCTCCGGCTGCTGCGCCGCCACGTTGGTCTGCTCGCCCAGGTCGTCCTTCAGGTTGTATAGCTGCGCGCCTTCCACGGTGGCGGCTCCCTGCCTACCTCCCCGGGGCGGGCCGCCATCCGGCGCCTTCACCAGCTTCCAGTCGCCGGACCGGATCGCCATCTGGGGACCGAACCGCCAGTAGAGGGTGGAGTGCGGCGTACCCTTCTTGCCATCGCGGAAGTAAGGCAGCAGGTCCACGCCGTCCAGCTTCCAGTCGTTGTCCGCCTTCACCCCGGCCGCGGCCATCGCCGTGGGGAGAATGTCGAGCTGGATCACCGGGGAGTCGAAGGTTTTCCCCGCCGGGATCTTGCCCTTCCACTGCGCGAACCACGGCACGTGGACGCCGCCCTCCCAGGTCTGCGCCTTCTGCCCCCGCAGCGGACCGTTGTCCGAGGCGTTCGCCGTCTCCGGCCCGCCGTTGTCGCTGATGAAGAAGATCAGGGTGTCGTCTTCCAGGTTCTTCCTGCGAAGGCTCTCCAGCACCCCGCCGATGGCGTCATCCATTGCGGCGGTCATGGCGGCATAGGTGCGGCGCTTGCCCTGCAGGTTCGGGAACCGCTCGAGGTACTTCTCCGGCGCCTGCATCGGGGTGTGGACCGAGTTGAAGGCTAGATACAGGAAGAACGGCTGCGCGCCGCGCCGGTCCAGGAACGCCGTCGCCTCGCGCCCGAACGCCTCCGTGAGGTAGGTGCCGGCCGGCTCCGTCAGCGGTTCCCGCCCGCGCATTACCGGGTTCTGTGGGGTGGCGAAGTTGAAGTACGGATGCGCGCCGCCGAGGAAGCCATAGAACTCATCGAAGCCGCGGCTCAGCGGGTGGTGCTCCCTGGAGTTGCCCAGGTGCCACTTGCCCACCATCCCGGTGGCGTAGCCGGCCGCTTTCAGCCGCTGCGGCAGCGTGGTCTCCGTCAGCGCCAGTCCGATGGCGTCGTCATCATTCACGCGCCCCGGGCCCGGGTTGAACTCGTGGCCGAACCGCTGCTGGTACCGCCCGGTGAGCAGCCCCGCCCGGGTGGGGCTGCAGTAGGGGCCGCTCACGTAGCCGTTGGTGCACCGGATGCCGTTCTTCGCAATCGAGTCGATGTTCGGCGTGGGGATATCCCGGCAGCCCTGCACGCCGCAGTCCGCGTAGCCGTAGTCGTCCGCCACGATGATGAGGATGTTCGGCTTCCGGGTCGGTCCCGCGGAGCGGACCATCGCGGCCGTGGAGCCGACCAGGGCGAGAGCGAGCAGCGCTTTCACATACATAGCCGGGTTCCTCCGAGGCTCCAAGGACGGGATTTGTGGCGGAAGACGTCCCGCCCTCCGCCCCTCCGTTCCGCGCGCCCCCCGGTAATCCTTCCCGGCCGGAGCCTGCTACCAGAGCCAGCCGCCCAATCCCGACGCGCTCTTCTCTCGTCTCGCGGCTATCCCCTGGGCCATGGCGACAGCCCACAGGACCACGACCATCGCCGCAGCCGTGATGATTACGCGAATGCGCATCGGACGTAGTCCTTTACGGTACCGAGGAGGCGCACGCTCTCACCCGTGAGCCATAGTGACCCGCTGGCCCCACCTTGTGGCTAGGGTGGCGACCCCCTCCTGTTGCCCTACCGCTCTCTGTGCACCGCCTCACGATCACGCGCCCGCATGGAACAGGAGAGAGACCCGCGACTTCGACGGGGGATGGGGCGCGGCGAGATTCGCGGCGCCCCGGAACGGGTGGCGAGAACCGGGCGGCGAACGTGGTGCCGCCCGGTTCTCTTGCCGGGGAGCTAGACGCGGCCCCTGGCGTCGTAAGTGGCAGTGATCGGCTGCCCGAGCTGGCCGCTGGGGAGGGTCGGAGCGTAGCTAAACTCAATCCGCGTGAAGTTCAGCGAGATCTCCTCCAGCGGAGGCTCGCCCGCGGTCCCTGCGTCTCTGAATGACGAGACCAGCACGTCCGTGAGCTGGTACTTCAGGTAGGTCGCGTTCGTATCACCGCGCTTCGCCGCCAGCACGGCGGAAGACGCGTGCAGCCCTGTCACGCACGCCTGGAACAACCGGGGGGACGCCTTGTCCACCCGCTTCACCAGCGTGAAGTCCGAGACGACCACCTTCCCCGCCCCGCCGCCACCGCCGCCGACGACCGCGGTCTGAGTAGCGCCCCAGGAAAACGACTCGATCTCGATCCAGCCTTCAAACCCTCGGGCCGTGCTCTCGCCGTCAACGCCATCGATCTTCAGGTAATAGTCGACTGATGCCATAGC
>JAJFMS010000499.1 GCA_020696885.1 Armatimonadota bacterium
TCCTGCCAAGCGCCGAAGCACCCAGCCGGCTCGCTGCTCAACCTTCGGGATCGCCACGCCGCCACGGAAGAACGACCATCCACGGGACGGCGGTGGGCGGCTCGCGATGACAACAAGGGCAAGGGTTGAGTTCCAGAGTCGTCGTTGACGCCATTATACTGGTGCAGCACCTCCGCTACTTCAGGAGCCACTCCGCCGCCGCGGCTTCTTTGCGGGAGGCGCTTCCGGCGAACGTGGTGAGCTGCTTCGCGCGGTCGGCGGTGCGGTAGGCGCTGGTGACGAGATCCGGCTCCTTCCCCTCGCCGGCCAGCCAGAGCGGCTGCGGGGCGCCGAGCGCGAGGAGCCCCGGGACGTCCAGGTACTTGGCGCCGCCGGGCAGGAACTGCGGGTCGCGGAAGTCCAGGAGCTTGCCGAAGCGGAAGCCTTCCGTGTCTACCGCGGCGCGGGCGATGGCGTCGCCGGACACCGCACGAGCCGCCGCGACGATGGGACCGACGCTGCCGAAGCCGGCTACCTCGATGGTGGCGGACTCGCCCAAACCGGCCGCCCCGGGAGCCTGGAGCAGCTTTACCAGGGTGAGCACGTCATGCGTGCGCTGGGCGAACAGCGAGGAATTGTAGCCGTAGGTGTAGCCGGCGAACTCGCGCGGGTTCTCCACCAGGCGGGTCTGGGTTACCGGCTTACCGTCCGGCAGGAACTCGCCCTGGAACAGGAGGTCCGCGCCGAGCACGGCCGCCCCGCCCTTCAGCAGGTCCTGCACCGCGGGCCGCGGGGACTCGTCGTCCCGGGAGAGGCCGGACTTGCCGGAGCCGTTCAGCCACACCACCACGCGGCCATTCCACTTCTTGGGCTGGAGGAGCACTACCGGCAGCTCTTCTCCATAGGTCTTGTTGCGCACCAGGCCACTGCGCTGCGTGTAATCGCCGCGGTCCCGCGGGGCTTGCTGCCGCCATTCCACCTCGCCGGCGGTGGCAAGCGTGCGGCCGAGGATCACCTCCACTCCCTTGCCGACCTCGGCGCGGAAGCGCTCTGGGGAAGCGGCGGCGGCACGGAGCTGCTTCGTGGCGTCAGCGGCCAGCCACTTCAGGAGGCGGCGCTCGAACTCGGAATCATCCGCCTTCGGGGCCGGGTGCTGGGCGTCCCAGACGGAGAGCTGCTCCCGGGAGAGCGGCTCGTAGTCCCGCTCCAGCACCGGCTCCGGGAAGCCCAGCTTGAAGTGGCGGTTCAACCAGCCGTAGAACGCGGAGCGGGAGACGGCGTTGTAGTTGTGCGGGAAGTGTTCCCCGCGGTGGAGCATCACGTTGTCCGGCGCGCCCAGCAGAGCGTAGAGCTGCTTCAGCTCCGGGAAGCCCTTGGTGGCCATCTCCTTGGTCCAGTCGTTGGCGGTGGTCATGCCCTGCGGCTTCGGCGCGAAGAGGCCGGCGAACTCGATGTTGCCGGTGTTCACGCGCAGCAGCGAGGAGTTCTCGCAGGTGCAGCCGCCCTGCATGGCGGTGCTGACCATCACGGCCGGGAACGACAGCTTCACGCGCGGATCGATGGCGGCCAGCAGCATCGTCTGGGTGCCGCCGCCGCTGGCGCCGGTGATGGCGATCCGCTCCGGGTCTACTTCCGGCAAGCCGAGGAGGAAGTCCAGCGAGCGGACCGCGTTCCAGGTCTGCAGCCCCATGATGCTCTGTAGGTTCGCTTCCGCCTGCGGGCTGTAGAGGCCCCAGTTCTCCGTCGTGTTCATCTCCGGGCGCTGCTTCGCGAAGAGGTGCACCAGGTTCCGGGAGAACTGCACGGAGTCGGAGTCGCTCAACATGTCCCACTGCCAGACCACGCAGCCCATCCGGGCGAGCTGCACGCACATGGACTGGAAGCGGCTCTTGCCGCCCTTTTCGAACCGCTCCTGCCCGGTGGCGATCTCCTGGCGGAGGACCTGGTCCGTCTCCTCGGACAGGCGCGCGTTCTGCCAGTGGCCGTGCGCGAACATCACGGCGGGGGCCTTGCCCTTCGCGTTCTTCGGCCGGTACAGGTTGCCGGTGACGAAGAATCCGGGCGCGCTCTCGAAGTACACCTTCTCCACCGAGTACTCGGGCCGGTCGATCTTCCCGTGGATGACGGCGTTGAGCGGGGTCTTCGTCGGCAGCGGCCAGAGACCCTGGGAGACGAGGATCTGCCGCCGCACGTACTCCGCGCGCTGGTCCCACTCCGCCTTCGACTTCGGCGGCGTGAACGGGAAGTAGCCGTTCAGGTCCTTGGGCGGCTTCAGGCGCGCGTCGTTCGGCAGCGTCGCGGCCTGGAGGACGGCGGGAATGGCCAGCACCAGGAGCAGCGTGAGGGCAACGAAGGTGAAGCGAGCGTTCATGGCAGGGTCCGGTCGGGTGAGACGATACCTCCAGGTTGCGCCTCTACTCCCTTCCGGACCTTCCCGCGTTGCGCTGCCAATCGCGGCATGCGCCGCTACCGGACCGACGAGCGGGGATGCAGCCGCTTTACCGGGGAGTAGGAGCTCCCTCGGCCCGTCGCCCACCGCATGATGCCCGGCGCTCGAACGGCAGACCGCTCGACCAGCGACTCGGAGACGGCGATCCATGCCGTGTCGAGCGCCTCCACGACCACGCTCTCGTGCGCGGAGACGGTGTATTCCTCACCGGCCAGGAGGAGGTAGTCGCGGGGATCCCCGGCGCGGGTGACCCAGCATCGTCCGACCAGACAGCGCAGCGTGCCCTCCGCGCGGGCTTCGAAGCTCCGGGTGCCATGCAACTCTAACCGGAGGCTCCCGCTGGTCGAGCGGGCGGGTGAAAAGTGGCGGATGTTCATACCGCCATTCTAGAGGCTCGCTTCGGAAGCCGTTAGACACAGCGGCCGGGTGTTTTTTCCAGTACAGCGGCCGTTCCAGAAGGACTGTACTCCCCGTCCGCGGGAAGAACTGTGCCTTGTCCCGGCTGGATGGTGTGACTAGACTCAAGTGTGCAACACGCTGCTGCTGATGAGAACGCCAGCCTGTACCGCCGCGTAGCGGGGCAGATCATCCGGCTGATCGAGGAGGGGACTTTCCCCACCGGTCACCGCATCCCGTCCGTACGGCAGCTCAGTACGCAGCAGGCGGTCAGCATCACCACGGTACTGGAGGCCTATCGCCTGCTGGAGAGCGATGGTTGGATCGAGGCGCGGCCGCAGTCCGGCTACTTTGTGAGTCCGCGGTTTACGGAGCGGCCCGCCGAGCCGGAGGCCTCCACCCCGCTGCCGGATCCCACCCGGGTGAGCATCGGGGAGCTTTCCCTGCGGATCCTGCGGGACATGGGGGACACGCACCTCGTTCAGCTCGGGGCCGCGGTGCCCAATCCCGCCTTCCTGCCCGCGGAGAAGCTGAACCGGATCTACCATTCGATCGCCCGGGAGCTGGGCGGAGAAGCGCTATCGTACGACGTGCCGCCCGGCTGCAAGGCGCTGCGGCTGCAGATCGCGCGGCGGATGCTGGACGCCGGCTGCGAGGTGAAGCCGGAGGAGATCATCACCACCAGCGGCTGCCAGGAGGCGATGGTGCTCTGCCTCCGTGCCGTCTGCCGACCGGGCGATACCGTGGCGATCGAGTCCCCGATGTACTACGGCGTGCTCCAGGCCCTGGAGGCGCTGGGGCTCCGCGCCCTGGAGTTGCCCACCCATCCGCGCCATGGGATCAGCCTGGGGGCGCTGCGCTACGCCATAGGACAGCATCCGATCGGCGCGGTGTTGATCTCGAACTTCAACAATCCCACCGGCGCCTGTTTGCCGGATGACGGCCGCCGGGAGCTGGCGGAGCTGCTGGCGGACCGGAACATCCCGCTGATCGAGGATGACATCTACGGGGACCTGGCGCATGAGGCGCCGCGGCCCCGGGCGGTGAAGGCGTGGGACCGGAAAGGCCTGGTGCTGTTCTGCTCCTCGTTCTCCAAGACCCTGGCGCCGGGCTACCGCGTGGGGTGGGTGGTGCCGGGGCGGTTCTTCCGGGAGCTGGAGCACCTCAAGTTCTTCAGCAACCTGGTCACCGCCACGCTGCCGCAGCTTACGATCGCCGAGTTCCTGCAGAGCGGCAGCTACGAGCGGTACCTGCGGCGCCTGCGGCCGCTGTATGCCCGGCAGACCGGCCTCTTCGCGCAGGCCGTGGGGCGCGCCTTTCCGGCCGGATCCCGGGTTACCCGTCCGGAAGGCGGATTCGTGGCCTGGGTGGAGCTGCCGCCGAATGTGGACTCCCTGGAGCTGTACCGTCAGGCCCTGGCGGCCGGCATCACCTTCGCCCCCGGGCCGATCTTCACGGCCGGCAGCGGGTATCGCAACTTCATCCGCCTCAATGCCGCCACCTGGTCTCCCGAGGTCGAGGCCGCCATC
>JAJFMS010000500.1 GCA_020696885.1 Armatimonadota bacterium
GAAGCAGCCGAGATTCTTGGTGGGATAGAAGCTGAACGCGCCGAACGCGCCAAAGGTGCCCACCTTCCGGCCGCCTACCTCCGCCCCATGCGCCTGGGCGCAGTCCTCGATCAGGGCCAACCCATGGCGCTCCGCCAGGCCGCCGATGGCCGAGAGGTCCACCGGATGACCGTACAGGTGTACCGGCATCACCGCTTTCAGCCGCGGCCCCAGCGGACCACGGAGCAGCGCCTCCAGGCCGCCCGGGTCCATCCCGTAGGTCTCCGGATCCACGTCCACCAGCACCGGGAGCGCGCCCACCAGGTCGATGGCAGTCACCGTGGCCACGGCCGTATGAGCCACCGTAGCCACCGCGTCCCCGGGACCGATCCCGAGCGTGCGCAGCGCCAGCACCAGGGCGTCCGTGCCGCTGCCGGTGGTGACGGCATGCTCTGCCCCGAGGTACCGCGCCCACTCCGTCTCGAACGCCGCCGTCTCCTCTCCCTGGAGGTACCAGCCGCTGGCCAACACGCGAAGCACCGCCGCATCGATCTCGCTGCGGTGCGCGTGGTAGCCGGCGCCGGGACCGGCGGGGAGGCGCGGGGCCTCTCGGAACCGGGAATGCGTTTCGATCATACGTACTCCTGGAAATGGCGCTCGTAGTAGGAGAGGGTCCGGCCCAGGCCGTCCGGCAGGGAGACTTGCGGCTCCCAACCACAGGTGGAGCGGAAGAGACTGTCGTCCGCGTAGTAGCTGCCGATGTCGATCCGGCGGGCGTCCTCCGGGAAGGACCGCACGTGGTAGCGTCCGGCGCCGCGGGCGCGGATCAGCAGCTCCGCCAGCTCCATCAGGCTGCAGGCGCTGCCGCCGAGGTTGAAGATGCCGCCGTTCACCGTCTCTGTGCTCGCGGCCAGCAGCAGCGCGTCCACGGCATCGTCCACGTAGGTGAAGTCGCGGAGCTGCTCCCCCTCCCACACCTCGAACGGCTCGCCTTCCACCAACCGCCGGATCCAGACGCCTACAAAGGTCTGTCGCGCGTCTTTGATCCGCATGCGGGGGCCGTAGGTGTTGGTGAGCCGCAGGGAGCAGGTGCGGAGCCCGTACACCCGGTGGTAGAGGATGTGGTACCACTCACCCGCCATCTTGTTGATGCCGTTGACGTCCGCCGGACGAAGCGCGTGGTCCTCATCCACCGGCAGGCGATCTGGACGCCCGTAGATCTGCCGGGTGCCGGCGTACACGATCTTCAAGTCCGGGTTGCGCTCCCGGCACGCTTCCAGGATGGACAACTGCGCCCGGCAGTTGATCTCCAGGTCCGTGAACGGGTCTCGCATCGAGTCCATGTGACTCGTCTGCCCGGCGAGGTTGAAGAGGTAGTCCACGCCGCCCACCAGGTACCGGAAGCTGGTGCCGTCGCGGACGTCGGAGATGTTCACCCGGAGCAGGTGCTCCAGCCCCGCGATGTTAGCCAGGTTACCGCCGTACTCCGGCACCAGGCTGTCCACCAGGGTGACCTGGGCGCCCTCGGCCACCAGCCGCCGGGCCAGGTTGGAGCCGATGAACCCCAGGCCGCCGGTGATCAGGACATTCCGGCCGGTGAAACAGCTTTCCGCCACGGCGTACTCCCCGCAGCGCCAGTACCGGCCGAGCCCGGATTATTGCGACACTGCGACATCCGCCGTCACCTTCGCCCTGCACTGTGGGGTTTCCGCCCCTTCTGTGACGCGTGTCACAGAAGCCAGGAAAGTATGAGTGGTAGGCAGGAAAGCCTAAGAGGTTCGTAAGGACGACCGGCTGTCCGGGGAGCCCCTATCGAACGGACGGGCGGAAGAGGAAGCCCCGATACTCCGCCTGTTCGGGTGCTCCCTGCACCTCCGGGCGCTCATCCACCAGGAATTCGCGCACCAACTGCAGGCCGTGGGCGGTCGCCGCAGCCAGCAGCTCATCCCGGTTGAGGAACCATCCGCGGTATTCCGTCTGGTAGCCGCAAGAATGCGGCCGCTGCACCACCACGAACGAAGGCGCCTGCTGCACCACCGGGAGGCGGGTGACGTAGAGATACCGGCCCGTAACCCCCGCCAGGAGCTTCAGCGTGGCCCGCCAATCCGGGCTGTAGTGCATGGAGCCGCTCGCCATCACCAGGTCGTAGGTCCGCCCGAGGCATGCGGCTTCCTGGTCGAGGAAGACCCCGTCCGGCAGCGCCTGCCGCCCGCCCTCGCACAGCACCGGAACGTCCTTGCAGGTGTAGTCCACCCGAACATCCGGCAGAAGCGACTTTGCGAACACCCCGTAGTGCCCGATGCCGCCGCCCCAGTCCAGCAGCGACACGGAGGAGCGCCCGGCAGCCGCAAGCGCCAGCACGTAGCCGAACGAGATCACGGTGTTATGGACCCCGATGTTCTCCGCATTGGGGACAAGATCGGTGTGGTTGATCCCCAGCGGTCCGGATCCACTCGCCAGGTGCACGAAGGCCGGCCAGGTGCTGAGCTGCGTATCCCGCACGCTAGGCTCGTTCCAGCCCGCCGCAGCCGGGTCGGCCGCGATCCGGCCGTCGGGGCAGTACTCCCAATCCACCGGCTGCCGGCCGGCCCGCAAGCGGCGGAAGCCGGAGAGCAGTATCGGCGGCAGCCAGGCTTTGATGGCGGTTCGAAGACTCATGAGACTCCAAGGCACACACCGGTGCGCTATTACACCGTTACGCCCCCGCTCACAATCCCCTCCCGCGAAACTTAACCCTCGCCCCCGTGTCCTCTGAAACGTAGCGACAGCTGAAAAGGGCGGCGGATGATCCGGATCGAAGCAGCAGGAACACGGTTGTGCGACCAGGTGACGCGGCGCGAGCTGCTGCGCTTCGGGGGGCTGGGCACGCTGGGGCTGTTCGCGCACGGCGTGGCGGACCTGCCCTGCGCCGCCGCGGACGGACGGCTCGCCCTCCCCCGGGGAGCGTTCGGCAAGGCGAAGTCGCTGTTGTTCATCTCGCTGTTCGGCGGCCCCAGCCATCAGGATATGTGGGACATGAAGCCGGACGCACCGGCGGAAGTCCGCGGCGAGTTCAAGCCGATCAAGACCAACGTCCCCGGCATTGAGATCACCGAGCACCTCCCACGGCTGGCGCAGATGGCGGATCGGTATGCACTGGTGCGCTCCGTGACTCACGCGGATAACGGGCACGGCAGCGCGATGTATGCCGGCTTCACCGGCTTCCCGCACCCCCTGCCCAATACCAACCCGATCCCCAGCTCGGACGATTACCCGGCCTACGGCTCCGTGATCGGCCATCTCCGCGCGCCGGGAGCGGGCCTGCCGCCGTTCGTGTGCGTGGGCGGCACCCAGTTCGTCTGCGGCAACCAGATCCCGGGGCAGCGCGCCGGCTTCCTGGGGCCGGCCTGTGAGCCGTTCGTGGTGGACCAGGACCCGAATCGCGCCAACTTCCGTGTCCCGGAGCTTTCGCTGCCGCCGGAGCTGAACACGCTGCGGCTGGACCGGCGCCGCTCCCTGCTGCAGGAGGTGGAGCGCGGCGCCCGGCTGGCGGAGCGCGGGGCGCCCACGGCGAGCATGGACACCGTGCAGCGCAAGGCGTTCGAGCTGCTCTCCAACGACCGCGTGCGGCGCGCACTGGACATGGCGCCGGAAGACGCAAAGCTGCGAGACCGCTACGGCCGGACCAAATTCGGACAGAGCCTGATCCTGGCGCGGCGGCTCATCGAGGCGGGGGTGCCGTGCACCACGGTCAACTGGTCCACGGGCGGCTCGTGGGATACCCACGCGAACAACTTCTCCGCGATGCGCGGCACCCTGCTGCCGGGGTTCGACCAGAGCTTCAGCGCACTGCTGCAAGACCTCTCGGACCGGGGCCTCCTGGAGAGCACGCTGGTGGTGGCCACCGGCGAGTTCGGGCGCACCCCGAAGATCAACCCGGGCGCCGGGCGTGACCACTGGGCCGGCGTCTATACCGTGGTGTTTGCGGGCGGCGGCGTGCAGGGCGGACGGGTCCACGGCACCTCAGATGAGCATGCCGCCTACCCCGCCTCGGAGGCGGTGGGACCCTGGGACATCGCCGCCACCCTCTACCACTGCCTCGGTATCCCGCCCAACACGGAGGTCCGCGACCGCCTGGACCGCCCACTCCAGATCAGCCGCGGTGAACCGATCCAATCGATTCTTTAGCTACCCTTACGGGCGTGCGGGGATCGACCGCAGAGACGCTGAGGACGCAGAGAGTTTTTGGACAGGATTAACGGGATTTACAAGATGGATAGGGGTGAGAGAAGGTAGTGCCCGGCCGCAATCAATGTAGCGCAAAACTGTAGGCCTTTCGCGCCCAACGCTTCCCCATCTGTAATCCTGTCCAAGACTCTTTCCGACTCC
>JAJFMS010000501.1 GCA_020696885.1 Armatimonadota bacterium
TGTTCAGGGGTTCAGCGATCATGGGCCTACGGCCCACCCCCAGTGATGAAAATGTACGAACCGTAGCCTAGCGCCTCGTGTGCGTGGAGGGTTTGGCGCCGCTTGGGGAGAGCACCCACCACGGCATTTTCACAGCAGGTGCGGAAGGGGCTGTGCTCGGGGCTGGGTATTCAAGAGAGGATGCGCGCTGGCATGGGGCGGTTGGACTGTTTCCTTTAGGGGCAACCCGCATGAGCAGGATGCGGGCGAGGATGCGGCGCTGTTCACCTACCCCGCAGTGGGCTACGGAATCCTAGCGGGCTACCGACGATGACAGGGAGCACGGGGCGCGGCACCTCTCCCGGAGCCCGGCCCCCTGCGTTGACTCGCCCGGTAGGCCTGCCTATAATGACGCTTCGATGGGCCGGCCGCGCGAGTGAACCGTAACCCCAACCTGATATTCGCCGCAGACCGCCAGCCAGGTCGCTACCCGGCCGGAGGGATAGATGCCCAAGAACCTGATCATCGTCGAGTCGCCCGCCAAGACCAAGACCCTGTCCTCGTTTCTGGGAAACCAGTACGAAGTGCGCGCCTCGATGGGACACGTGCGCGACCTCCCCAAGAGCAAGCTCGGCGTGGACGTGGACAACCGGTTTGAGCCCTCCTACACCGTTATTCCGGACCGGAAGAACGTGATCGCGGAGCTGAAGAAGGCCGCGCAGAAGGCGGAGCATATCTTCCTGGCCTCCGACCCTGACCGCGAGGGAGAGGCGATCTCGTGGCACCTGGCCGAGGTACTGGGCGGCAAGAGCATCCAGCGGATCGAGTTCAACGAGATCACCAAGCGCGCCGTGCAGGAAGCGCTGCTGCACCCGCGCACCATCAACGTGAACCGGGTAAACGCCCAGCAGGCGCGCCGCGTGCTGGACCGCCTGGTGGGCTACAAGATCAGCCCGCTGCTCTGGAAGAAGGTGCAGAAGAACCTCTCGGCCGGGCGGGTGCAGAGTGTGGCGGTGCGCCTGGTGGTGGAGCGGGAGCGCGAGATCCAGGCGTTCGTGCCGACCGAGTACTGGTCCGTGACGGCGCGCCTCACCCCGCTGGAGCGCGAATTTCCGTTCGAGGCGAAGCTGCACCAGATCGCCGGTAAGAAGGCCGAGCTCGGCAACCAGGAGCAGACCAGCGCGGTGCTGAGCCGCCTGGGCTTCGAGTTGAAGCAGCGCGAGGACGGCAAGTGGGACGCGGTGCCCGCCGCCCACCTGGCGCAGCCGTCCCAGGATGAGTGGCGCGTTACCGACGTCCGCAAGCGCGAGCAGCGCCGGAACCCGGCGGCGCCGTTCATTACCAGCACGCTGCAGCAGGAAGCGTCCCGGAAGCTGGGCTTCAACGCCCGGCGGACGATGTCCACCGCGCAGCAGCTCTACGAAGGCATCGAGCTGGGCTCCGAGGGGCACGTGGGTCTCATCACCTACATGCGAACCGACTCGGTGAACATCTCCCAGGATGCGCAGGCGGAAGCCCAGAAGTACGTGGGCGACACCTACGGCACGAACTACCTCCCCTCTTCGCCGCGGCAGTACAAGGCCCGGGCGGGAGCGCAGGAGGCGCACGAAGCGATTCGGCCCACGTCCGTGTATCGCACGCCGGACCAGCTCAAGGGTCACCTGTCTCATGACCAGCACCGGCTGTACGTGCTGATCTGGCAGCGGTTCCTGGCCAGCCAGATGGCCTCGGCGGTCTACGACGTGACCTCCGTGGACATCCAGGTGCAGGACCTGATGTTCCGGGCCACCGGCCGCGTGGTGAAGTTCGAAGGGTTCATGGTCCTCTACACGGAGGGCCGAGATGACCGGACCGAGGCGGAGAAGGAAGAGGACGCGGAAGAAGGGCGCCGGCTGCCGGCCCTGACGCCGGACCAGCTCCTGCGCCTGCTGGGGATGCTCCCTGGGCAGCACTTTACGGAGCCCCCGCCCCGCTTTACGGAAGCGACGCTGGTGCGCGCGCTGGAAGAAAAGGGCATCGGGCGCCCGTCTACTTACGCGCAGATCATGTCCACCATCGTGGACCGCGGCTACGTGCTGCTGGAGGACAAGCGGTTCCGGCCGACCGACCTCGGCTGCGTGGTGAACGACCAGCTGGTGCGGCACTTCCCGGAAGTGGTGAGCGTGGACTTCACGGCGGAGATCGAGCAGCGCCTGGACGATATTGCGGGCGGCGGGCGGGACTGGGTGGACGTGCTCCAGGAGTTCTACGGTCCGTTTGCCAAGGACCTGGAGCGCGCCGAGACCGAGATGGAGCGGGTGAAGCCCCAGGCGGAGCCGACCGAGATCCCCTGCCCGGAGTGCGGCCGGATCATGATGGTGCGCTCCAGCAAGTTCGGGAAGTTCCTGGGCTGCTCCGGGTTCCCCGAGTGCAAGCACATCATGCAGCACCCGGACGAGGCGGGCCAGACCACCACCGGTCCCGACGGCGAGGTGGTGGCGGCCGAGACGATGGACTGCCCGAACTGCGGCAAGCCGATGCAGAAGCGGAAGGGCCGGTTTGGGGACTTCTGGGGCTGCACCGGGTATCCGGACTGTAAGACGATCGTGGACCCGAAGAAGAAGGACCTGCCGCCGCCGGATCCGGACTTCTCGATGGCGTGCCCGCGCCCCAAGTGCGGCGGCACGGTGACGGCGAAGCGGTCCATGCGCGGCACCATCTTCTACGGCTGCGACCACTACAACGCCAAGCCGAAGTGCGAGTACGTGGCCTGGAGCCGCCCGGACCCCGAGCAGAAGTGCGAGGAGTGCGGCTACCCGATGGCGGAGAAGATCTACCGTCAGCAGAGCCAGGGGATGAAGTGCACCAACGCGGAGTGCTCCACGAACCCACCGAGCACGCGGCCGAAGGCGAAGGGCAAGACCGCCTCCTCCAAGGCTACGGCGACGAAGGCTACCGCCACGAAGACGGCGGCGACGAAGGCGAAGACCACCACGGCGAAGGCCACCACCGCCAAGGCTGCGGCGACGAAGGCGAAAGCGCCGGCGAAGAGCAAGACGGCGTAGGTTAGTGGCTGGCGGCTAGGGCGGCTCCGTCTCGGACCGACGAGGCGTGCGTTTCTCTCACTGACGGTCACCGTGGCGGTGGGTCGCCCCCGGCCCTGGTCGGCAGCACCCACCCTCCCACGAGGAGGGCCTGCGCTTCGCCCTTTCACGTCCCGGCAAAAGACGCCGGGACTAACGGGCGGCTTGGCGTGGAGACTCGAGGGCCGCTACCCGCGACCATAGACGCGGCGGGGCTCCAAACGGCGGTGGACGGGTCGGTGCTACCGCCTGCGAGCCAGCCCCCAGTCTCGGGGGCTTCACAGTGGCGCCGCCCCGGCGCCGGGTGACCTGTTCTCCCCCGGTGTCGAGGAATGCGTATACCCGTTGGATACTCCTTTCCGGCCTCGTGGTTGGGAGGGTGCAGAGGGCCGACTGCACGGGTCTGCTAGAGGCGGACGGTGGGGCGGCGGTAGGCCTGGAGCGGGTAGTTGCGCTTGATGACCTTACCGGAGGAGAGGGTGACCTCCCAGACCAGCTGGCGGCCGGGCTGCTTGCGCTGCTGGCCGGGCTGGTTGAGCACCAGGATCTCCCCTGGCTCAATGGAGTAGCGGACGCGCGCTCTCCAGGTCCGCGTTGAGCGAGCGGACGACCTGGCGGTGGTATTCCTCGTCGGCCTTGCCGAGCGGCTCCCGGGCTGCGGCGGGCGCGTCGCGGTAGGCTAGCCCACCGGCGGAAAGGGCCTGCTTCTGCTGCTCCGCCGGGAGCTTCCGGAAGAAGGTGAGGATCCGCGCCACACCCGGCCTTCGTCGAGCTGGTCCGCGTTGATGTTGACGTCCCCATACTCCGGCAGCAGGTGGACGAGCTGCGCGTAGTTGAGCTCGCTGAACCGGAGGAGGGTGGGCAGATCCGGGTAGCCGTCACCTCGCTCCGTGGCCTTGCAGAGCGCCTGGGTCTCGATCCAGGAGCCCAGCCCTTCCCGCGGGTTGGTGAGGCTGGCGATGGGCCGCAGCAGGTGGAGCTTCCCGTGCTGCTTCCGGGCCAACTGGAAGCTGAACGCGAGGGAGTCTACCGCTTCCTCCGGATTGCTCGTTGGCCCTCCGGCGAGAGGCGTGCGGCATTCCGCTTCACGGGGCGGCCCTGGATCAGCGCGGTCAGATCGTCCGGGTTTGGCGCTTCGGGTGAAGACGGGATGGGACTGCTGCCAGGCGAGCGGTGGTCTCCGGCGAGCCGGTCTGCGGTACGGGCAGGGCAGGAGTCGAGGTAATGGGAGGTGCACTGGAGAACGCCTGGGCCGGCTCACTCGGGGGCGGAGGCGAGGGTGTAGGTGGCAGCGCACTTGCGTTT
>JAJFMS010000502.1 GCA_020696885.1 Armatimonadota bacterium
CGGCGGCTGCCGGCTTCCGGGCCGAGGCCGGTTTGCCGCCCTTCTGAGCCACCGCGGGCGACACGGTGGCAAACGCAAGAGCGAGCGGGAGCAATGGACGCATCAGCTTCTCCGGGCGGCAGCGCAAGTGACGAACAGGCAGGCAGCATCGGCCCACGCAAATCGTACCGCGGGGGCTCGGGAGTGTCAACCGCCCTTCCCGTGGGTTCCCATTGGCCACACGGGGTGGCTGGCCCCTGCCGTACAGCGAAAAGGAGGCCCGGAATTCCGAGCCCCCTCTCCACGTTCCGGGATACGACCGATCAACTGTCCCGGGTTCTCTTTATCGGCCGGTGAAGAAGCCGCCGGGCGCAAAGCCGCCGCCGCCTGTCTGGAGCTGGTCCGGCTTGCCGTTGCCGCGGCGGCCGCCCCTACCGCTCCCGGAGCCAGGGTTCGTCCAGAACTTCATGCGGGGCTCCGAGATCCACTGGGCGCCGAAGTAGGGTCCCGGGAGGTGCCGGCCCGCCTGTCCCGGACCGTTCTTGCCCGAGCCGCCGGGTCCGCCGCCGCGGGCTGGGCTCCCCCCCGGCGTGCGAGCGCCGGCGCCGCCGCCGGCAAAGGGGACGCGGCCGGTGGGGCCTGGATCGCGCTGGTTGCGCTGGCGGCCATTGAGGTTGCGCTCCAGGTACTTGTAGGCCGGACTGTTCTCATTCAGGCCGGTCTGGCCCAGGTCATACCCTCTCAGGTCGTCCCGATACAGCGCGTAGGGATCGTAGTTCCCGAAACCGCCGAAGTTGCCGTAGTTGCCGTAATTGTCATACCCACCTGGCCCGGAGTAGTTGCCCAGCCCGCCGCCGTTCTGCGGTCCGAACCCGCCCTGCTCGATCGTGAGCGGGCTGGCGCCGCCAGGCGAAGGCAGCAGCGGCTCGCCGTTCTCAGCGCGCTCCAGCAACGCGGCGGCCAGCGGCTCGAACTCCCGATTCTGGACCACCGGCAGGCCCCGGCCCCGGTCGACCAGCACCTTCGGCAGCGGGGTGACGGGATAGGGGCTGGCCTTCGCTTCCTTCTTGGCTGTGGCCAGGAAGATCCGGTAGCCATCGTCCGTGGGCGCGTACTCCAGCTCGGGAGCTTGCTTCTTGGCCTGGCGCATCAGCAGGCGGAAGGCGACGTCCTCTTCCACGTCCTTCAGGCTGAGGTTCAGCGCCAGGCGCGGCACGTCCGCTTCCAGCACCACCCGCAGCCCGCCCGGCGCGAACACCTTCTCCAGTGCCGTCTTCAGGGGGGCCTGCTTGAGGTTGAGCGTAACCTGGCGCGTCTTCACAGGCGCCAGCGCCTCTTCGGCACCTACCTTCCCCGGCGTCAGGGCCGCACAGCCGAGGAGCAATCCGAGAGCGAGGTGAGCACGGAGCATCGCCAAATCCTCCACCTGGGTCAAGCTTCGTGAGTTAGACACCGCTTAGATCTAAAAGGTTTCTGGGTGTCTTTGTGCAACCGCCCGGTTTTATCCCGGAGACCGTACGGGTATGTCCCTCTATTCGCTGCCGCTCCCCGGACTCCTCGCTGATGCCCGCCAAGAACAAAGACCTGCATGGGATGGTGCCCGACAAGGCGGATGTCGCCCTGGTGCTCCTGGACGTGATCAACGACATGGACTTCGACGGCGCGGAGCTGCTCCTCCCCCACGCGCTGGCGGCGGCGCCGCGTATCGCGGCGCTCCGGGCGCGGGCAAAAGCCGCCGAGCTGCCGGTGATCTACGTCAACGATAACTTCGGCCGCTGGCGCTCCGACTTCCGGAGCCTCATCGACCACTGCCTGGATGACTCGGTGCCCGGATGCGAGTTGGTGCGGCAGCTCCTACCGGAAGAGGACGATTACTTCATCCTCAAGCCGAAGCACTCCGGGTTCTTCTCGACCACCCTGGACGTGCTTCTGAGCTACCTGGGCGTGAAGACGCTGATCATCGCCGGCTTCGCGGGCGACATCTGCGTGCTCTTCACCGCGAACGACGCCTACATGCGGGACTTCCACCTCGTGGTGCCGTGCGATTGCGTCGCCTCGCAGGACCCGGATAGCAACCGCCGGGCGGTGGAGCAGATGCGGCGAGTGCTGAAAGCGGACGTAAGGTCCTCCACAGAGCTGGACCTCGCCACCCCACAGCGTGACCTGCGCGGCCGCGCCGACCGCCACCCGGAGGGGTAGGCGGTGTTCAGGTGTTCAGGTGTTCAGGTGTTCAGGTAGGAAACTGCCTCCTGGAATGCGGCGGCCTTCCCCAACAGCAGTCATTCCGAGCCGGTTCGAGCCGTGGAGCGCCGTATCTGCCCTCTGCGAGGGATCTCCTACCGGGCTCGGAACGCCTCCCTCATGCGTGCGCCCGGTCCTCATTCGCACTTCGAACCTCGTCACTCGCACTTCCCAGTGCTTTCCCGGTTCGCCAATGGCCCGATCCAGACGTCCAGCGGGTAGTCGCCGCCGCAAAGGAGCAGCCGCTCGAAGAGGCTGTCTACGAACCGGGCGAGCTCGCGGGTAGTCGCGGCCGGGTCGTAAGTGAACGCGGCGAACGTGCCCGGCTGCCACTCGGACAGCTCGATGGCGAAGGTGTGGCCCAGTGCCAGCTCGTCGAGCCGCTCCATCGGATCGTCGGTGAACGGGTAGGCGACGTTCACCTCGCCGGCGACCACCTCCACCCAGGCGGCGTCGCGGCCGGGCACGTCGAACGCGGCGCAGTAGATCTGGCCCGAGCCGTTGCCGGAAGCATCCTCGAGTTCCGCGATGATCGGGCGGATGGTGGCGATCTGGTCGGATCCCATCGGTTTTACGGAAGCTGCTTGAGCTTGATGTTCTTGTACCAGCAGGGCGAGCCGTGGTCCTGCAGCCCGATGTAGCCCCGCCGCGGATGGTTCTTGTACGCGATGTCGAACTTGTGCTCGCTGCCGTCCGGCCGCCGGTTCGGCTGGGAGAACTGGTCGAGATCCATGCGGGTCACCCGCTCGCCGTTGATCTCCACGGTGATGAGGTTCCGGTCGCAGGTCACCGCCGCGTGGTTCCACTCCCCCACCGGCTTCATCGCGTTGCGAGACGGCTTCACCAGGTCGTACACGGCTCCGGTGTCGTGGTAGTCCGCGTTGGGGGCCGTGTCGTCGATCGCGATCTCGATGCCGTTGAATCCCACGTCCTTGCCGGATCGCGGCGTGAGCGGAAAGGTCCGCACGAAGATCCCACTGTTGCAGCCCTTGCTGATCTTGAAATCCAGCGACAGGACGAAGTCCGACCACTGCCGCTCGTGGATCAGCATGTAGCCGCCGGAGCGGTGCGGGTTGATCGCGCCGCCTTCCACCGGCGTCTTGCTCGCCTCCCGCGTGTTAGTGCTCCACCCGTTCAGCGTCTTACCGTCGAACAGCAACTGCCAGCCGGACTCCCGCTCCGCGGGCGAGAGCTGGTTGTCGGGAGGCGCTACCGCGCCGGTGAGGCTGAGCCCGAGGGCGATTGCCGCGAGCATGATCTTCATCGAGCCGTCCTCGCTTCCGGTGACGCACGGGGGTCTCGGAGTGGAGTAGTGGAGTAGTGGAGTGTTGGAGTGTTGGGGAACGCGGCCGTAGGCCGCACCGGCAGCCCATTACTCCATTACTCCACTACTCCATCACTCCAACACTCCTGCGCTCAAAGGGTTTCCAGGGAGAGCTTCTCGTCCGACCGGGCCCACGCCTCCTCGAATTCCCGGCGGACCCTGGCGGCTTCGTCGCGCTTTCCCTGTCGCTCCAGGCTCTCGGCCAGCCCGAACAGCGCGCGACCGCTGCGGCGGTGGATCTTCAACTCTTCTCGGAACAGCGTCTCTGCCTCGGCCGCCTTCCCCTGCTGGAGCAGCAGCGCCCCCAGCGTTTCCCGGACCGGGTGTCGCCACAACGGCGGCTCGACGTATGGGATCGCGTCCTCGGCCTGGATCGCCTCTCGGTAGAAACGAACGGCCTCCTCGGAGTTCCCCTTCACGAGCGCGATCTTCCCGGAGAGATGGAGCCGCGCGGTCCGCATCGACTGCACCAGGCCCGGCCCCAGCCCCGGCACCGGGATCTGGATGACCACCTTCTCCGCCACCGGGATCAGGCCGCCCAACTCCGCCAGCTCCCTTTCCGCGCCGGGAGCATCTCGCCGGGCCGCCAGCGCCATGCCGCGGGCGTAGCGCCAGACGATGGCGCCCAGCAGGTTCTCCTGATCCGGAGCCGGCGCTCGCAGGATATCGTCCCAGCGGCTGAACCGCGCGAGCACGGTCATCAGCCCGGAGCCGCCGCCGCACATGAGCGGCGCCATCTCCGGCGCCCACTTGGCGGACTCGCGGCTCAGCTCGCGAGAAGCCTCCACCGC
>JAJFMS010000503.1 GCA_020696885.1 Armatimonadota bacterium
TTCCGTACCGGTCCCAGCCGGCCCCAGTCGGCTATACAGGGCTAGACGGTCGTGGGTCGCGGCGTCTGCGCTTCCCGTCCTGCTCCTGATTGCCGCGCCCTCGCGGCCCCAGGGCGCAGCGCCGCCTCTTCGCGTGTCGTTCCTCGCGCTGGACCACGGCGAGGCGACGCTCGTCCAGGCGCCCGGGGGTGTCGACGGACTGATCGGCGCGGGCGCGGCAGGAGATGCCACCGCCGTGAGCCGTTACCTCCGGAAGCGAGGCGTCAAGCAACTGGATGTGATGGTAGCAGCCACCTGGTCGGAGCGGAGCCTGGGAGGGATGCCCGCGCTGCTAAAGACGGAGCGCGTGGCGCGCATCGTGCAGAACCAGCTCTACGTGCCCACGACGGTCGGCGATCGGGCGCTCCGGGAGGCTTCCCGCCGGGGCGTGCGCACCTTCAGCCCGCCACCCGGGAACACGGAGACGCTTTTTCGCTCGCCGCCGTGCCAGATGCGGGCCGTGGCGCCGACGGGCCCGATGATGGGCCGGTTCGCCAAAGACCCGCGCTGCTCCGCCATGTACGAGTTCCAGTACGACCACCTCTCCGTGCTCAGCCTCGGGGAGTCCGGGCGGGAGCATCAGCGAGACATGTGGAGGCAGGCGGATCCGAGGCCCTGGGGTCACGTGCTCCAGATCGGCCGCAACGGCGCGGCGGACGCGCTCCTGCCGGCGATGCTTCCGGACCTGCGCACGCGGTATGCGGTGCTCACGATCCCGCGCAAATCCGGCGGTGAGCCTGCGCCGGAGACACTGGCCGCCCTGCACCGGGCCGGCGTGAAGGTATACCGAACCGACCGCGACGGCACCGTCACGGTCACCACCGACGGCACTCATATCTCGGTCCGCACCGAGCGTTGATCTTCAGGGCTCCTTCATGACCTCCACTGCCACCCACGCCAAGCCGCGACGGATGACTGATGTCCTGATCCTGGCCGTCGTGCTCGCCTGCGTCGCCGCCGCGGCGTACTTCCAGGAGCCGCTACTCTACTTCTTCAAGCTGCAGATGTGGGACCAGGCGGCCCCTACCCGGACCGTGAACGGGTTTGTGGAGGCACTCCAGGCAGGAGACCAGCAACGTGCGGATCGGTATATCGGCAGCGCCCAGATCCAGCCGCGGGTTAAAGGCGGTAAATGGGCCGGCTACCACATCGACGGGCTCGGCTTCCAGAACGATATGGAGCTCGCCGATCTCGTGCCGAAGAGTAACGCCGCCCCGGCGCGGGTGGAGTACTCGTTTCTGGAGGGCGGCTCGGCCAACGTACGTAGCACCAACACCCGCGGCAAACCGGTAACGTACACGGTAAAGCGACTGAAAGGCGCGTGGAAAGTGGTGAGTCTCCGCGTCGGAGCCTGACCGGCCTCAGGCTTCGGTCCGAGCGGCCCGCATCGCCTTCCAGGAGAAGCGCGTTCCTTCGGGACCGCGCAGCCGGCACCGGCGGGTGATCTCCTCTTCCGTCTCCGTCTCTAATGACTCCGGCCGGTAAACCACGCCCGCGCGCACCGTGGCGTCGACGTGAAGGCGACGGTCCCAGGTGCGAGACTCCAGGTGCGTATCCCACAGCTCCACCGGACCGTCCACAATCCGGAAGATCGCCAGGTCCGCCGGTGCGCCGACGGCAAGGGTGCCCAGGTCCGGCCGGCCGATCGCCATGGCCGGGGTTCGGGTGGCGCACTCGATCACCTTTTCCAGCGGCACTCCCAGGTAGAGGAACTTGGTGAGGGTGGTGGCCATGTCGTAGAGCGGGCCGTGGAGGTTGTACGCGTGCAGGTCCGTGCTGATCGCATCTGGGAGGAAGCCGGCTTCTAGCGCAGCTTCGGCGATGCCCCAGCGGAAGCTGCCGCCGCCGTGGCCCACGTCCATGATCACGCCGCGCTGCCGCGCCTCCAGCACCTCCGGGAGGACCTGGCCGGAGGCATCGGTGCAGTTCTCGCCGGCGGTGCCCTTTCCCTGGAAGCAGTGGGTCACCACGTCCCCGGGCCGCAGCAGCTCCAGAACGTCCCGGAGGGCGACGCCATCCGCGATGTGACACATCACCGGAACGGGTCGCTGGGGCCGACCCAGGGCCACGGCGTGCTCCGCAGCGAGTTCAGCGGCCTGTACCGCCCGACGAAGCGGCTCCACCCCGTTATCCCCCACCTGCCCCCGTCCCTGGCGGACCTTGATCCCCACCACAAAGTCCGCGTTCTCCGCGGCGTTCTCGCCCACGGTGCGCGGGTCCTGGTGCCGCAGATCCTCACATTCGTTGACCCAGCCGTTCACCAGGCCCAGGCCCGAGATGTGAAGGAAGCAGAGCGCGCGGACGGCAGACGGCTCGTGGACGTACCACCGAAACCCCTGCAGCATCGTCCAACCCGCGCTCCCGGCATCCACCACCGTGGTGACACCGGACTTGAGACACGGCGGGTCGGGCCGCACTCCCCACGACGTAACGCCGGCGTATACGTGGGCGTGGATGTCCACGAATCCCGGGGTAACGTACGCATCGCCCACGTCCATCACGTCCCGGGCGCGGCGGCCGTCCAGCCTCGGCGCCACCGCTGCGATCACGCCATCGCGGATGCCGATGTCCATCGGGCCGTTCAGCGCTTGCGAGGGGTCGAGCACGCGGCCGCGGATCAGGAGGTCGAACTGCTGTTTCATACGGCCCAGTTCGTACGGGCCGCCTGCGCACCCTGCACTGATCGCGCCGCAGGTTTGAATTGACCCGGATCCGAGGACGATCTAGCAGAGTGTGGGCGCGTGCACACCAGGCAGGAGGTGCGGGGATGGAACTGTTCGGCTGGTTCATGCTCCTATTCGCGATCTTCTTCGTGGCGATCGTGGGAGCGTTGTTCTTTCAGATCATCCGCGGCATCGGGCAGTGGGCTCACAACAACGGGCAACCGGTGTTGACGGAGCAGGCGCGCGTGGTAAGCAAACGAACGGAGACCGGCGGCTCCGTGTCCAGCAACACGGGCGGGCGCGTTTACACCACCTACTTCGTCACGTTCCAGTTTCCGTCCGGGGAGCGTCGCGAGTTCTCGATGGCCGGACGCGACTCCGGCACCCTGGTCGAGGGCGATGAAGGGGAGCTGACCTACCAGGGCACGCGGTTCAAGGGCTTCAAGCGCGAGCTCGCGGCTGCACCGATACCAACGGATCGGCGGCTGGCGGCATAGCTGGAACGTCCTGGCACTCACGTTCAGCGGTCTCCGGGTCGTGGGACCCCGCGACCCGGAGACGCTACTTCCGAAAGTTCGGCAGCTCTCGCAGCGGCTCTTTCGAGAACAGCTCCCAGCGGCGGTCGAGCGTCGCGGCATCCGGCACGCCGCGGTGCACGTAGAGGCCGTATCGGAGGCGGAGCGGCTTGCCTGGCCCGATGGTGCGCGCTGCGTCGAACGTGAAGCTGGAGCCCATCCAGCCGTCCTGGCGCACGTGGAAGACACTGGGATGGTTCGGGTTGGCGGGATGGTCCAGGAGCGTAATCCCCTCCCGAACGCCCGGCGCGATCGGCCCGGAGTAGTCCACCCAACGGGCCTGCTTCCAGAAGCAGCCGTTCGGACCCTGCTCGTTGACGTTTCCGGCCGAGTTGCGGATCACTCCCCCGCCGTCGTTCACGCCGATCGTCTTGGCCATCCGCACGGCGAACATCCCGAACGGGGTCTTGCCCAGGGTGACCGGCTCCTTCGCGGCCTCAAGCTGGAGGTCGAACTGGAGCAGCCATTCGTCGTGCGGGAGGTCGATGGCCCGCATGCCGCGACGCTCGACCAGGTGCAGCTTGTCTCCCTTGCCGATCCAGTGGTTGATCGCCACGATCGAAGCGGCCTCGGCCGCATCCGTGTACTCCACGATCCACTGTGGCACGATCCGGCCGGGGCCGTTGTCCGCCCAGAATACGTCGCCGTTCACGTCGTTGTGCGACACCCAGACCGAATTGTGGTGGCTGTGGCTAGACGGCGCCTGCGGGTGCCCCATCCGCGTGAGCGAACGACCCGAAGGTCCGTTGATCGGGTACAGGAACGGCCGGCGCTGGTCCGGGGAAAAGTGGTACCGCGTGAGCTCTTTCCCGTCTCGGGTGATCGACGCCTCATCGTGCGGAAGCGGCAGCACCTGCATCCGCGGCACCGGCTTCGCCTCCGGCAGCGCCACCTCCGCGGCATCAGCCCGCGCGGCCACCAACGCCAGTAGCGATCCGACCAGCACGTCTCGACGATTCATCAGGGCTCCTCACGAGATCAATTCGGCGTCGATCGGGCTATCCTCGGCGAAGCGGCACGCCGGACAGTGTCGGATCGGCTCGAACCCCTTGCACTG
>JAJFMS010000504.1 GCA_020696885.1 Armatimonadota bacterium
TGGCCGTCACGTAGCCGCTAAGGGCTCGGCTCCCCATTCGCAACTCGGACTTCGCACTTCGCCAGGGTGTTGGGTGTTGGGCGTTCCGGGTAAATGCGTTCCGGAGGACAAAGCCATGGGACGCCTGTTCGATTACTACTCCGGCCGGTTGGGGGTAGCGCTGCTCCTGGTGCGGGCGGCAGTGGGGGCGGCCTTCATCTTTCACGGCCTGCCGAAGGTCTCCGCTCCGGCCGCGTTCGCAGGGATGCTCGGGCTACCGGTCTGGCTGGGCACCTTCGCCGCGTGGGTGGAGGTGGCCGGCGGCGCGCTGCTGGTGCTGGGGCTGCTCACCCCGCTGGTGGCGCTCCTGCTTACGGGCCAGATGATTGCCGCGCTGGCGCTGGTGCATATCCCGCACGGTGACCCGTTCGTGGCCCAGGGCGGACCGAGCTATGAGCTGGCGCTGGTCTACCTGACGGTGAGCATTGCCTACCTGCTCGCGGGTCCCGGAGCGTACAGCCTGGACGCCGCGCTGTTCGGCAGGCGCGAGGAAGGGGTCGGAGACGCCGTTCCGGCCCGGAGGCGGAGCATCGTCTGAGGTATGTTCCCCGAGGGTAGCGGAGACCAGCGCCTGGCAAGCCGTAAATGACCTAGCCGAAGGCCCCCTCAAGGGCCGGGTGGTCCCGGACATGGAGGCCGTTATACGGGCCTCCGTTCCAGTCCCTCGTGCCGGGCTCGCACTCGACCCAACACCGGTCGGCACGCGCTCTGCGGCAACCGGGCATCGCATTCCGTGCCCGGTTGCCTGTTACTCAGCATAGCTACCTACTGGGCAGCACCTGCATCATCCGCCCCGTCTTCGGAGACGGCGTGGCGAAGGTGTACGGGCTCCTTGGCATTGGATCGCATCCGCAGGTTCAGCACCTCCACCAGGACCGCGAAGCCCATCGCGAAGTAGGTGTAGCCCTTCTCGATGTGTTGATCCAGGCCTTCCGCCAGCAAGTTAACGCCGATCAGCACCAGGAAGGAGAGCGCGAGCATCTTGATGGTGGGATGCCGCTCCACGAAGCTGCTGATGGTGCCAGCGAACACCAGCATCACCCCGACCGCGATAACCACCGCCGCGATCATCACGCCGATGTCGCTCGCCATCCCCACGGCGGTGATGACGGAGTCCAGGGAGAAGACAACATCCAGGATCAGGATCTGACCGATGATCGCTTTGAACGAGGGGGCCACCCGAGTGGAGGTGTGCCCTTCCTGGCCCTCCAGCTTGGCATGGATCTCGTGCGTGCTCTTCCAGATGAGGAACAAGCCGCCCAGCAGCAGGATGAGATCCCGGCCGGAGATCCCCCAGGGATCCCGAATATGCACGCCCGCAGCGTGAGCTCCGGCCGCCACTTCCGGCGAGATGACCGGTGCCGGACCGAGTCGAAACAGCGGCGCGGTGAGGCTCATCACCCAGCCCAGGGACAGCAGTAGCAGGATGCGCGTGATCAACGCCAGCGCGAGGCCGGTGGTGCGCGCCCGCTGCCGCTGGTCTTCAGGCAGTTTCCCGGCGAGGATTGCGATGAAGACGATGTTGTCGATCCCGAGCACGATCTCGAGGACGGTGAGGGTAACCAGGGCGATCCACGTCTGCGGGTCGGTGAGCCATTCCATGGGTCGAGTAGTTCTCTTTCGTTAAGGTGGTCGCGAAGCGCACCCCTTCGTCTATTCTACAGCAACGGTTCCGGCGTTCGCCGGGGCGTGGGGTTGTTGCGCACTCCTACGCACGGATAACGGCGCCGGGGTTGATTTGGATGCGGTCAACGGGCTTTGCTCAAGCGGTCCGCCAGGAACACCGGCTCCGGAAGGCGGTGGCCACGAACACAGGCCATCACGATGTCGCCCGCGGTCTGGGGCGAGACGCGATGCCCGGGCGAGACATAGACCGGATTGCCGCGAGTGCTGGTGCGGAGGAAGACGCCGATCTGCTCGCCGTCCGGCGCGAGGAGCGGAGTGCGGTCCCCCGGGTTGGGGCCGGGATCGTCGGCGCGTCCGAACAGGCGGGTCTTCCCCACTCCGATCGTGGGCCGATCCAGCAGCACTCCCAGGTGGGCCGCAATCCCGAGGCGCCGCGGATGCGCGATCCCCTGCCCATCGAACAGCAGCACGTCCGGCTCACTCCGGATGCCGCGCAGCGCCGCCTCCACCAGCGGCCCTTCACGGAAGGCCAGGAGGCCGGGGATGTAGGGCAAGGTGATCGGGAGTTCCACCGTGTGCTCCTCCACCACTACGCCGTCGGCGGCCCGCCACACCACCACGGCGGCCCGGCCCGTCTGGGCGAAGCGGCCCAGCGCCATATCCACGCCGGCTGCCAGCTCGATCCGATCCACGGCGTCGTCGAGGCTGACTTCAGAGGCCAGACGCTTCTGCAGCGCGATGGCCTGGGCGGGCGGCAGGTCCCACTGCGGTTGTCTTGCAAAGTCCACGCAGTAGTCATACCCGGTTTCCCGAATTAGCGCGGAGGAAAGTGGTAGGCCAGCGCCCCATCCGCCAGGCAGTAGCTCTCCACCACGCCCTGCTCCCACAGCCGGTGCAGCGCCTCTTCCACATACTGCGGCGGCGCGGAGGGAAAGAGCACCGCAAAGCTGCTCGCTCTCGCCATGGCGCCGCCCACCCCGCCGAAGCGCCGGGCGAGCTCTGCTTCGATGCGGGCGATCTCGCTCTCCGCGACTCCGGAGGCCCGGTTGCTCTCTTCGTCCACGTTCATGGTAGTCACCTGGGGATCGGCCATTGCTGAGCATTATTGGCAGATGCCACCGGGAGACCGAGCAGCCGGCTCACTCGGACGGTGTGGGACACATCACGGGCCGCTCCGTCAGGCCCGTTCCGCGGCATCGACAAACACCGCCCGGAAGGTGGCTTCCGGCTCGGTGCCCGAGAGCAGCGCCTCCCGAACGGCGTCGATCCGGCGGGCATGCGGACCGACCTCCGGATGCCGCCGCAGCTCCCGGTAGTCCCAGCCACGCTCTTGAAGCTCTTGCGCGAGGACGGACAGGATCCCCCGGCGCCTGCTCCGGCGGAGGCGCTCGTTCATCTCCCGGAGGGCGGGTAGCGGCAGCTCCGCGAGCACGTACTCCATCACAATCCGGTCCAGTCCGGTGGCGTATTCTTCAAGATAACCGGCGGAAGGCCGGAGCGGCACCTCGTCCGCGAGACTGTGAAAGTCGGGAGCGAGCGGCGGCGGCACGTCGCGGGTCCAGAGCGCGCGGAGGAGGACCCGGCGCTCGGCGTCATCCGAATCCTCCACGAGGTACCGGTCCAGCAGCGCGCGGACCGCGTCCAGGTCTACCTGAAACTCCTCGCCGCGCAGCGAGACGGCAGACAGGGTCTGGTCCATCTCCCGCGCGAAGAACCCGGGAACCATATAGGCCGGGTGCAGCGGGAAGCGGGGATCGCCGGTAGAGGTTACGGAGATGCGAGCGGAGACGCCGGGCAACAGGTAGGCGCGCAGGCCTTCCAGGTGCGCGAAGCCCGCCACGTGGGTCACCCGCAGGCACTCGCCAGGCGAGGCGCTCTCCGCGGCTCGCACCACGTGACGCAGCATCTGCTCCAGGAGGTAGAAGTCGTTCACCGGCAGCAGGAACGCCTCGATGAACTGCACGAACGCGAGCCGGGCCAGGACCTCTTCCCCGAGGCCGCTGGGGCCGGCGTAGCGGTTCAACGCGCCGGCCAGCCCGTCCGCCAGGGCGAGCATCGGGGCCGGCGGCTCCGTGAGGACCACCAGGTGACGCCCAGCGCCGAACGGGTTCTCGCCGGGGCTGACGTGCGCAATGCCATGCCGGTCGAGCTGGCCCCGGGCTGCTTCCGGCAACTGCGAGAGGAGCGCCGCGGTGGAGACCGTCTCCTCGCCCACGCCGCCCAGCTCGTTCAACGGGTGAGCGACCTCTTCATCCGCCCGGATCACCGCGGCCGGCGCCTCGAAGTCGTTCACCAGCACACCGCTGCGGTAGTAGAACCGCCCACGCACGTACCGCACGTGCGGGTTCACGTTCACCCCGAATACGCCGTATCGCGTGGGGCGCGCCGCGTAGTACTCCAGGAGGTCCTGCCAGAAGATATTCCGGACGTGGATCTCCTCCCGCCGGCCGGTCTCCAGATACGCCCGCACCGGCGTGGTGGGCAGCTCCAGCGTCACCAAATCCGCCTCCGCCAGCTCCGGCACCACGTCCGGCAGGATGTGGCCCGTATGGTCCACGCCCAGCAGCGTCAGGCCCAGCGAGGCATCCCGCGCCCGGAGGATCGCTTCCAGGCGCGCGAGTTGATGGAGGATGCGAGTGGTGTAGCGGTGGGGCACGGGTGTTCCAGGTGTTCAGGTGTTCAGCGATCACGGGCAAGCACTGTTACATAGCGGGGGTTCGATGCCGCTCGAGGTGCGCGCCCAGAGCAGAACGAGGCTGCCGTCCCCGGTAGCCGGCGTGTCGCCTGACCGCCGGTGTCCTCGATGTTAGTGAACCTCCCGCCAAGCCGCACCCCAATGCTGGCATAGGCTGGGCGCCTCGTGCACAGGGTGAGTTCGACGCCGCTCGGGGTGAGCGCTCACCACACTTTCACAGCAGGGGTTCACCCCCTCTCGGTCGCAGAGCACCTCGTAAGTCAGCGCCCGAGGGCGTCACCGCCTGTTGCCGCACCCTCGGGTCTTCGTCCTGCTCTCTGAACCGGCGCAGCAATCCGCTCTCCTGGGCTTCAGGTTCGCCGAATGCAACT